>CAKZKB010000022.1 GCA_937121005.1 uncultured cyanobacterium
GGTTCGGCAACCCTGTCTTCAGGAACGACAATTCTTAATGGTGCGAGTACGTTTGTGGAAGGAAGTATCAGCATTTCGCCAGCAGAAATGCCAACTCCGACACCTACGCCCGATCCCACTCCGACACCGACCCCGGATCCAACTCCCACACCCGATCCGACTCCCGAACCGAGTCCAACCCCAGATCCAACTCCTACGCCGGATCCAAGTCCGACTCCAGATCCGACACCTGAACCCACACCTGTTCCGACTCCAGATCCGACTCCTGTACCCACACCGGAACCGAATCCCGATCCGACGGAGACTGAGGGCGAAGGGCCTTCGCCCCTACAACCGGATCCAACTCCTGTACCGAGTCCCACGCCGGATCCAATTTCTGTAACCGTACCCGAGGAGATCGTCATTCCCTCACCCGATCCCATTGTTTTACCAGCCCCGGATCCGACTCCCGTATCGATACCGGAACCGCCTCCCATTCCGACCCCAGATCCGATCGTCCTCCCCACACCGGATCCGGTGCCCGCACCGACTGAGGAGGGCGAACGCCAACCCGAACCCGAACCCGAACCGATCGCCCCCACAGTGGAGACGCAAGCGTTTCAGCGAGAAACGCCGCCACCGCTACCAGGAGAGACGCTAGACAGCGATCGCGTGGCGTTCCAAATTTGGGATCTCGAACGAGAACGCACCGCCGCCGTTACGAATTATTTGGGACTTTCTGATGAGACAACGACAGATGTTCGGGATGTATTTGGCATTCAAACCGAATTGCGTCGCCTGGAAAGTCGCGTTGGTAAGCGTCCAGCGATTATTTATACCATTGTCCGCGAAGATGCGCTCGAATTGATATTAGTTCCACCTTCAGGTCGGCCGATATTCTACCGCGTTCCCGAAGCCGATCGCGATCGGCTTTTGGGTGTCACCAACCAATTTTTTGAGGACTTGGTGACACCGCGTTTGCGCCTTCGTCCCGCTTATCTTGACGAAGCGCAACTGCTGCACGAATGGATAATCGCACCCCTAGAAGCGGACTTGCAACAGTTAGGGATCGATACGCTGGTATTTTGCATGGACGAAGGACTGCGATCGCTTCCCGTCGCGGCATTACATAATGGCGATCGCTTCTTAGTGGAACGCTACAGTCTGGCATTTATTCCCAGTCTCAATTTAGTCGATACGCGCTACCAAACCCTTCGCAACCTGCCCGTTTTGGCAATGGGGGCATCGCAATTTGAGACCCTAAGCCCCCTTCCCGCCGTGCCGATCGAGTTACCTTTAGTGGTACGAGACTGGCGTTTGGAAGCGGAAACTGAGGGCAAAGAAATGGCCATCGATGCCTTTGCGACTCGAGGAGAAGCATTTCTCAACGAAGAATTTACCTTGACTAATTTATCCGAACAACGCGATCGCACGCCTTTCGGAATCGTTCACCTCGCCACCCATGCCGAATTTCGCCCCGGACGCATCGAAAATTCTTACATTCAATTGTGGGACGATCGCCTTTCCCTCGATCGCCTGCGAGAATTGAAGTGGCACGATCCAGCAGTAGAATTGTTAGTGTTGAGTGCGTGTCGTACCGCCGTCGGCAATGTCGAGGCCGAACTGGGGTTTGCCGGGTTAGCAGTGGGAGCCGGGGTAAAATCCGCGATCGCCAGTTTGTGGTATGTTAGCGACGAAGGGACGCTGGCCCTAATGAGCCAATTGTATCGAGAATTGGGACGCTGGCCCGACAAAGCGAGTGCGATTCAGCAGGCGCAATTGGCATTACTGCAAGGGGAAGTTTGGATCGAAAATGGATATCTGTACGGCACGGGATTAGGGTCTGGCATCCCCTTACCGCCCGAATTAAGCGAGCGATCGCCAGATTTGTCTCACCCTTATTACTGGTCGGGATTTACTCTCGTGGGCAGTCCTTGGTAAAGTCTCTATCTTTCGGTACTGCTGCCAACGTTTAAAAGCGGGTTAGGGTATAAAGCGATGTTGCCCGCAGACTCGCTATGCGCCAGTTAATCGTTCGCGTCCCCAAGGGATACGGTGCGGACGTACTCGATATTGCCCAACGCTACCAAGGGGCGAAGCTTGCCTGCTCGAACGCGATCGCCGACAATGCTTCGGTGGAATTGGTGTTCGTGCATTTATCCAACCGCAAAGTCGAAAATTTTCTCGAGGATCTCGAACCCCTACCGCAACTGCACGTTACCTTGTTTCCCACTGGGGCGATCGTCCTCAAACCGCCTCCCGAAGAAGCCCCGGAACAAGTTCGTAACGTCACCGATCTTAGCCCCATCGAAGTCTTTTTAGCCGGGTTGCAAAGCGTCGGATCCTGGAAGGGATTTCTCGGATATTCGGCTGTTGGCGGGGCGGTAGTCTGGACGGGTTTATTCACCAATAGCAGTTATTTGTTGGTGGCGGCGATGTTAATTGCCCCCTTTGCGGGGCCGGCTGCGAACGTGGCGATCGCCACCGCTAGGGGAGATACAACCCTGTTGTGGCAAGGGTTGCGGCGCTATTTTGCTGCCATTGGCGTGACCATCGGCGTGGCGGCAGTATTGAGTCTGATTTTAGCGCAAGATGTGGCCACGGCTAGCATGGTGTCTACCAGCGAAATCTCGATCGTCAGCGTCTTGTTGCCCCTAGCGGCGGGCACGGCCGGGGCCTTAAACTTGTTCCAGTCCGAACGCAGCAGCTTGGTGTCTGGGGCGGCGACGGGAATGCTGGTGGCGGCTTCTCTGGCACCGCCGGCCGGGTTGATTGGCATGGCGGCGGCGATCGGCCGGTGGAATATGGTCGTTAGCGGTGTGTTTGCGTTGCTGTTGCAGTTGGCAGGTATCAATTTAGCTGGGACGATCGTCTTTCGTCTCTACGGTTTGTCGGCGCGAGGAGCGCGTTACCATCGCGGTCGCCAGCGCGTGTTTCCGGCAGTTTTAGGAACGACGATCGCCATGCTAGCAGCGTTGTTGGTTTGGCAGTTTTCTAACGCTCCCAATTTACAGCGATCGAGTCGCGCCCAACGGGCCGAAGCGGACGTGCAACAGGTGGTAGAAGGAGGGAATTTAGCTCATTTAGTCGAAGCCAATGCCCGGTTTACGCGATCGGATATTTCCGGTCAAAATACGTTACTCGTTAATGTTTACGTGCAACCGAAACCCGAGGTAACGGCATCGACAGAGGACATTCGCCAGCAGTTAACCCGAAACATTCAGTCCTATTTTATACAGCAAGATTACGACGTTACGCCTCTGGTTGATGTTAGCGTTTTAGAACCGCCGGGGGGATAGATGCCGTGTTGAATAAACCGACGATCGCGCGATCGCGGCTCATTCTGCGATCGGTTAACGGGGTGGGATATCAGTCCTCAATGTGGACAGAATGCGATCGAAGGCTGCTTCGTAAGAATTTTCTTCCGTTCCGTCAGCGTCTAAGCAAATTGCAATAACGGCTTCCCCTTGCCCGTGATAATACGTTTCCGTTTTTAATACCACGCATTCACTTTCGTACAACCCCGTTGACGTAAACGCGAGTGCCTCTTGACCGTCGATCGCCATGGCGGTAAAATTTTGAGGGTC
>CAKZKB010000023.1 GCA_937121005.1 uncultured cyanobacterium
GTATATTCAAACGCCGGATGATGCGGTGAGCGCCTTCGATCGCCTCTTCAGTCGGTTCTTCAGGTAACAGATCCTCAGCCGCAGGTGGAGGTTCGACAGGTTCGCTTGTTTCTGGCGGTACGGGTTCTTGGAAGTGAGGAAGTTGAGATGCAGGGTTTTCTTCTGGTATCGCGTTATCTTTAGTTGGATCTGTGTTTGCTATTTCGGTTGCGGATTTGTTGGGGATCGATCGCGCTACAAATCCCTCGATGTTGCGGCGAGAAACTGGGTTTGCTGGTGCGATCTGTTCGTCTCGAACTCGCGATCGCGTCGGGGAGGGATCGGAAGCGTTTTCTCTAGGAGAAGTTGGCGCGATCGTCGGTGTTGTTTCTAGACGATCGCCCTCGGAACCAGGAGACTGGCTGGCAGGTTTGCGACTGTTTTTTTCCGCAGAAATAGGCGATCGCGCTCTAGATAAACCAGTCGATAACTTAGAGCGAGAAACGATGGACGCACGACCGCCAGACTCTAATGCTAGCACTAAAAGCAGCATGGCGATCGCCCCCATAGTGGCTGACAAAAGTGCCACTCTCCCCACGAACCAGGGATTGATGTCATTGCGGCGATCGGTAGAATTGTCAGACATGGCTACTTGAGGATGCGAACAGGACTCAAATTTTTAATTTTTAATTTCTAATTTTTAATTGAACTACTGCGATCGCAGTGCTTGAACGGGGTCGAGTTGGCTGGCTTTCAAAGCGGGAAAAAATCCGGCCCCCACGCCAACCAGGAGCGCCGATCCCAGGGAAAATCCAGCCGTTTGCAGGCTAAACTCATAGGGCAGCGCAAAGGTGGAACTTACGCCAACCGTGATAAAATGAACGCTGGCAATAGCAATTGTACCCCCAACTAAACTCAAAACGGTCGCTTCGAGTACGAATTGTAACATAACTTCTCGTTTGGTGGCTCCGATGGCCAAACGCAAGCCAATTTCGGCGGTGCGTTCCATCACGGAAGCGATGGTAATGTTGGCAATTCCCACACCACCCACCAGCAGCGCAATTCCACCGACTGCTAGCAACGCGCGTGACACCATTGCTAAGGTTTGTTTTTGCTCGATAATTTCTTCGATATTATTTCTACTCATAAATTTACCGCCAACCGATCGCTTTTCAAGTAAGGCGATCGCGCGTTTTTCTAACTCCTGCATACTTTCGAGATCGTCAGCACGAATTGAAATAGCCCAGATTTTATCCCATCCCGTTAGGGCTTGGTAGACTGAGATCGGAATAAACATTCGTCCTTTGGGTTGGTCTTCATACGCAGCCAATTTGCTTTCCATCGTTCCCACAACGACATATGGACGATTAGCCCAATAAACTTTTTTACCGATGGGATCGACATCGCCAAACAATTGTTCGACAAAAATGCGATCGATAATCGCAACGGGACGATAGCGATCGAAGTCGCTTTGATGAAACTCTCTACCACTTAATAAGGTTCGGCCAGACGTTTGCAAGAAGTCGCGAGAAATGGCTGAAATTTCTCCTTCTGCGATGCCATCGCGAAACCGAATTTCATCGCCGAACCACGTCCACATTTGAGTTCCAATCGCGGGCGTTCCCGTCATGCGCTGCTGTAAATATTCCATATCAGCCAGTTCTAAAGGCTCGCGCTCATCAAAAACATAAATTTGCGGTGCTTCTCTGGCACTGAGTTGTTGTTCGATAACCGCGCGACCGATCGCCCCCACTTGTAGGGTTGCATTCACCGCCGCTACCCCCATAAAAACACCGACTGCGGTTAGGGACGATCGCAGTAAATTTCCTTTGAGAGAGAGAAAAGTTAAATGCAGTAAATCAAACGTTCGTAAAGCCATTTTTCAAAAGATAACCATCAGTTAACTGTAGGGGTTTACCATTTATGTCCCAGCCTCGAAAATTCTTTCGGCGGTTAGTTCCAACTCTGGAAAAGTGGAAGACTCAACGCGATCGCCATTCTGGAACCGACGCACTTGGTATTCTCCTTCAACCAGTTGATAAATAGATAGAGTCGGGACTTTAGGATCGCCGATAAAAACCCTTCCTCCCAAAGCAGCATAATCGACAATCCAGTATTCCGCAATTCCCATTTCTTCATAGTCGGCGCGTTTTTTGAAGTAGTCGTCTCGCCAATTGCTGCTAACCACTTCTACAACAAGTCGGATCGATCGCGGGTTTTCTACAACCGACTCGTTAGCCCAACGTCGCTCGGTTTCTAAGCATTCTCGGTCTAAAACGATGAGATCGGGTTCGTAACCCGATTTGCCCGTTCCTGGATGCACAATTGCTTCTCTGGGAATTGTCCACAGTCCGCGCTTTTCCATTTGGACGATCGCCAGTACCAACTCTTCGATTAAAAAACCCGTTATCTCCGAATGTTTTCCCGTTGGTTTGGGCATCTCGACAACGACTCCATCGTGCAATTCGTACCGCCCGCCCGTATCGGGATACCAAGCAATAAACTCATCAAAGGTTACGGGTTGAGTTAAAGTTTGTACCATCATTTGTCTCCATCAGTTAACAAAAATTTTGCAGTCGATTCGATGTCTTCCCCTCGTTCCCTGGCTCTGCCAGGAAATGCTAGTATCGAGGCTCCGCCTCGTGTATTCTGGAGGCAGAGCCTCCCATTGTGCGTAGCGCCCCGGAGGGACGCTACGAGGGGGAAACCAAGTAATCCCCCCCTTGCTAAGGACTTACGCATTTTTCCATAGATATTGCTCATTGTTCATTGTTCATTGTTCATTGTTCATTGAAGGAACTTCTTCAATCGTGACTTCCATTCCTGGTTCTAACGTGGCATCAATAGGGGGAATCGCGATGCGATCGCCCGCTTGCAGCCCCGACTCAATTTCGACGGTAGTAAGCCCTTCTAGCCCTAACGTAACGGGTTGTTTCTCCACTGTATTCGAGTCTAAAATGCGCCAGACAAAGGGATCGGCTTCCGGTTCTTGAATCGCTTCAATTTCGAGAACGACGACATTTTGGCGCTGTTCGACCACAATTTCTACCTCCACTTGACTGCCCGAGATTAAGGTATCGCTGGGTTCGTTGAGACGCAAGATCGCAGCGACACCAGGGCCGCTTTCGTTTCGGCTAAAAGAACTCGAATTGCTGTCTTCGGTTCCCGCTTTCAAAGAAACACTATCGACGCGGGCTTCGTAAGTGTCTGCGTCCGGGCCGATAAGATTGACGCGGGCGGTTTGATAGACTTCTACTTCTCGGGCGTTGAGGGTCGAAAGTTGCAACTCCACCACTTCGCGATTGGGATCGCCAACGGTGAGGGCTTCGTCTCCCAATTCTACGACATCCCCAGGTCGAACTTTTACATCCAAAACAATACCGCTAATGGGTGAGGAAATAATGTTCTTTTGCAGTTGTTGTTCGATCTCTTGAGTTTTGAGGCGCAATTCGTCAACAGCTAGGCGAGCCAAGCGCAAGTTAGACTCAGCCGTATCTACTTGGCTTTGCACCGTTATTACTTTTTCTCGGGCTTGTTGAATAGTATTTTCTTGCGTTTCGATCGCGTTGTCGAGATCGTATTCTAACCTGCCAATTCCCGCCCGCAAACGCTCGATGTCGAGGCGTTTGTTTTCGATATTGAGTTCGGCATTTTGGATGCCTGTTTCTGCTTGGCGAACCGCTTCCTCTTGCCGTCTTAGTTCGTTGAGGGCAATAAAACCGCGATCGTACAATTCGCGATCGGCTGCCAGTTTTTCTCGTTCTGTATCGAGTTTGAGGCGGGCATCTTCAGCTTTTCGATATAAATCTTGAAGATCGAGTTCGGCACGTTCGATACTAATTTGCTGTTCGACAAAAGGAGTTCGATCGCCCCCTCGGTTGCGACTGAGAACGCGATCGAGATTGCTGCGGGCGGCGGCGAGTTCCCGTTCGGCGGCGGCGAGGGCTTGCACTTTTCCCTCGAGTTCGAGTTCTTTTTGGCGAATATCGATGAGGTGATTTTCGAGTTTGTTGAGCCCTTCAGGATCGCGCAAAACCACCAATTCCTCTCCGGGAGAAACGCGATCGCCGGGCTTGACGCGCACTTCGGCGATCGTCCCTTCCATGGGGGCTTTCAAAGTTTGTTCGCCCCCCAGTTTCACCATGCCGCTTTCGCTGACGGTGCGTTCTACGGTGTCGCGTTCGGCTTCGGCGAGGCGGACGCGGACCAGTCGGCGACGAGGATCGCGTCGAACCGCTCCGCGTGCTGGCCGAACAGCGTCGCCCCATAGGACGGCGGTGGGGCGAGGGGC
>CAKZKB010000024.1 GCA_937121005.1 uncultured cyanobacterium
TCTGAACTCTGAATTGGAATGGCGTTGGGTATCGTTCCTCTACCCAACCTACGAATTGACTTTAGGCCGAGGTCAATCCAAAATCCAAACCAAAATCCAAAATCCAAAATCCAAAATTGATATGACCCGATACCATTTTCCGAAAATAGTGTTACACTTCGGATTGGGCAAACGCCGTTTGCCCCTACCTAGATCTTTAACATTGGCGAGCGATCGCGTCTATGAAACCTATCTCCACTCTGTTGGCTGTCATCCTACTTGCGGGCAATTACGGCATCGCCCGTCCGGTTTTCGCCGATCCCCCTATCGTTGACGTGCGGAAGGACTGGGAAGATCTCGAAGACGAAACCGCCGGATTTGCCATCGAAATTCCCACCGGACAAGTGCGCGAAGAGGTACAAAGTTTGGATACAGAGTTGGGAGAAACCGATCTGTATTTAATCGTCGTCGATCGCGAACCCCATGCCTATTTAGTGGGATACTCCGACTTTCCCGAAGTTTTGGCCGTAATGCCGACCCAAACCCTGTTAATGGAAACCAAAGCCGGACTCACCAGCAACGCCAAGCGGCGACTCGCCGACGATCGCGAAATTGAAATCGACGGCTACCCCGGTTTCGACCTATTTTATGAAGCCACCGACGGCTTAACCTACAGACACCGGATCGTCTTAGTCGATCGTCGCCTCTACCAAATCATCGCTGCCACCTCCGAAGTGGAAGACAACGAAGACTTGTTTGAAGAGTGGGAAGATGATGCCGATCGCTTTATCGACTCCTTTGAATTGGTGGAGGATTGAGCCGCAGACCGAAGGAGCGCTATGCTAAGACAAGTGTAACGTTCTGTAAATCCGCCGCTTTGAGTGCTGCAAATCCCGCCCTATCCTCCCCTTCCTGGTACGCCCTCGATCCCTTATGGCAAGGGGGCGAAACTGTCGCCCGGCGCGGCCTGCCCCATTCCCAACTGGCCCCGGCGTGGCAAATGCTGTTACTGGGCGATGGATCGCCCACCCGCCACCTGCGCCTGCTGACGGGAGAGGCGATCGCCGTAGACGTGATCGATATGTGCGCCATTGGCGCACAAAATGACGGCGCACCGGACATCGTGCGGGCCGTCCAGCCGCCGCGTATTCGCCGTCAAGTGTGGCTGCGAACCGCTTCCGGGCAGCGTTTGGCTTATGCCGTCTCCTGGTGGGAAGCGGCCCGGATCGAGGAATATTTTCAGGATCGATCGCTACCGATCTGGGACAACCTGACGCGCTTGCACGCCGAACTGTATCGCGACATTCAAGGCATCTGTTACGGTCGTTGTGCCGCCCTGGAAACCGCGTTTCAAGAGGAGGGGCCATTTTGGGGACGGTATTACTTATTTTGGCACGATCGCCATCCCCTAACCCTGATTTACGAAGTGTTTTCGCCCCACTTGCGCGAATATTTAGGCCCCTCGACTCGGGAATGTAACAAACATTAAAAAGATATTGAGTTTGATATAAGATCGACTCTGGCGCTGAAATCTGGCTCGCCCAACATGATATAAGTGGGATCGATCGGATACTTGGGAGCGCGAACCTTGACAGAAGTTGAATCCGTAAAAAATCCCCCCGCCAACAGCAGCCAAAGCGATCGCCGCCATCATCTCAATTCTATATTGATGCGCGAAAGCCTATTAGATCGGCAAGTGCAGCGATCGACCGAAGCCCCTATCGTGCGAATGTTGCCCGATACCTGCGCCATCAAAATTGGCGGCCGCTCTATTTTAGATAAAGGTCGAGCCTTAACCTATCCCGTTGTCGAAGCCTTAGCAACTTGCTTGGAAGAGGATCGCCTGATTATCGGTACGGGAGGTGGAGCTCGCAGTCGCCACGTTTATTCTATTGGCATTGACCTCGGAATGCCCGCCGGAGTGCTCGCAGAAATCTCCCAAGCGGACGCACTTGGAAACGCGCACATTCTCGGCGCGTTATTGGCTCCTTATGGGGTTGTGGCGATTCCTCCCGAGATTTTTGGACATTTATTGCCTTTATTTATTCGCACCGTTCCCGGCGTAATTTTTACAGGCGTTCCTCCCTATAAATTGTGGGAGCATCCCCCCGCCGTCGGTCGCATTCCTCCTCACGGTAGCGACGCAGGCTGTTTTCTGTTGGCGGAGTGTTTTGGTTGCCGCAATATTACCCTAGTAAAAGATGTGGACGGCCTCTACGATCGCGATCCGAAAACCGATAGCAGTGCGAACTTCATCGACAGTATCAGCACTAAAGAACTCGCCGATCGCCAACTCGAGACCTTGCCTTTCGAGCGCATTCTCATCGAGTTGTTAGATCGGGCCAAGTTGATGACGCAGTTTCAAATTATTAACGGTCAAAAGCCGGAACTGATGCAAGCTGCGCTGAAAGGAGAGCGCGTGGGGACGATCGTCTATCGCGAGTCTTAGTCGGCGCGATCGCAGAAGGTTTGTATTCGCTCGATCGGTAATAGTGCCGCGATCGATTGCCGATCGAGTAACAATCTATAA
>CAKZKB010000025.1 GCA_937121005.1 uncultured cyanobacterium
CTTGAAACAGTTTCGCAAAGGCGCGATCGAAGGGGGAGATATCGAACGCCTCGAGGAAATTTTTCTGGGGCAAGATTGTCTGTTTATCACCTTTGAAGGCATCGATGAAGATGAAGACGAAGATGTTATCCTCGGCGACTTGCCTTGGTCGGAAATTGATGTCACCTTCGGCAATTTGCATCCTTTAGAGGGGTTGCGATCGTTCCTCTACGAGGAAGAAGCGCTCACCGTTGCCATTGTCTTTGAAGCGTTGCATCGCTTTTTCAAAAAACATCTATTGAGGTTTGAAAACGAAGAATTTCCCGATATCAGTGCCACTTACAAAATTCCCGTGCCGCCGCAAGCCAAGCTCGAAGATAAAACTGTGTCGGTGAAGGTGTCGGCGCTACCCGAGTTGTCGCGGGAGTTGTTAGAAATGGGAGAAAAAGACGACGGAGAAGAGATTCGCGAACTCCCGGTACTGCGCGACGATTTGGTTCCCGAAAAATCGTTTTTGAGTTTGGGAATGGTATCTTGGTCAACTGTTGATGTGTTGCGGATGTGTGTCAACTGTCACCAACCGTCTGATGTCACCGAAGCCGGAGATGGGTTGCCTGTCGTGTTGATTCAAACCACTCGTCCCAAAGCCAAAACCATGATTCAAGTTTTGCAAGAGGCGGGAGGTTTGCGAGCGATCTGCTTCAATCCAGGAGAAAACCCCTTTGCAGACGAGGAATACGATCTCGGTATTTTCCAAACGGGAGACGAAAATCTGTTCTTGTTTGGGGAGTTCAATAAAGACGATCCGACTCACGTTTCGGCCCGCAAGAAGTGGGACAAGAATAATAAGAAAACGAAAGGGTACTGCGGTTTAATCGTGGCCATGGGGTTGACGGGGGCATCGCGGGGCAATCCTCAACCGAAGGATATGCTAGCCTTGTTTGAAACGCGATCGCTCTCGCCTGACGATTTAGGCATCGGCCCGTTGCAAATGATTCCCATTCCCTTACTTTAGAAGGGTCTCAATTCCGAAATCAACGATTCGTAACTATTCAGGTAGCCTAGCATAAACTGGTGTAGAAACCCGGTTTCTAAAAGGATAAACTCGAGTTTTGTGTGGCGATAAGCAAGAAACCGGGTTTCTCGTGTAACCTAAATAGTTTACAACATTTCTATGTGTCGCATTAATTCTAGACGTTGGAATTAGACTCTATCTCCCACAACCAACCTTTATCGAAAGCCTTGACAAAACGGACGTTATAGCGTTGCTGAATATTGGCTTTTAGGGGGTCGGACGGGCGATAAAAATAGAGAGGTTCTCGGTTAGGATCGATGTCGAAATCGTAGGGAGGGGCAACGAGACGAATGCCAACATCGCCATCGAGATCGTGGGCGAGAGACAGAATGCGTCCGGGGATTTCATCGCTGATGACAACAGGACGATCGCTGCTGTTGATAATGCGAGCAATTTCAGGATTGTGGCGGCTTTTGGTCGGGCTTTTGTGCCACCAAACCTCGATGTGGCTGCTGACGGTACTCGACACCACGCCACAGAAAATCAAGAAATACAAAACGTAGCGCCAACGGGGTTGCGAGAGTTTGAGACTCAGCAAGTAGACGACGGCAAATTGAATCCCTAAATAGCAGGGAATAGCGTAACGAGTAATACTCGATCGCCGTCCCCCTAGCACCACGTCGGGAACGATTAAAGCTAACCCCGTGACTCCCATTAAGGTTATTACAAACAGCCAGACGCGACGCGGGCTATGCCGACATAGAATATAAATAGCATATACGGTGAGAAATAGGGTAAAATAGAGCATGGGGTTGTAAGCAGCCATGCCTTGGTTAACATCATAGAAAATTCGCCCTAAATTCAATCCCCAAATTAGGGGTAAGTGGTCGCGGGGAAAGGTTGTCGATATGGTGTTTTGGACGAAATCAGTGCGGTTTTGGATGACAACGACGAGCCAAGGCGAAAATAAAACTAGCGCGATCGCCGATGCTGCCACATACGAGATTATTTTTTTCTTGCGCTTCCAGTCGGAGACGATCGCCATATAGATACAGTGAGACATTGCCACTAATCCCGAAAAGGGATGGGCGTAAAATGCCCAAGCCAGAGACAGAGAATAGAGACTCCAATTTTGGAAATTCGACCGCGATCGCGCTCTTAACAATGACGCACTCGACAGCAAGATCGTCAGCGTCCACAAACTGTATTCGCGGGCTTCTTGGGCGTAAAGAACGTGAAAGGGCGAGAGAGAAATCAGAGTAGCAGCGAGTAAAGCGATCGGGCGGGAATGCCACAATTCCCACGCCAACCAATAGGCGCAAGGAATAACCAATACGCCAATAATAGCCGATAAACTGCGGATCGCGGTCACAGAATGGCCAAAAATTTGCAGCCAAAATCGCGCCAGCAGGTAGTAGAGTGGAGAATGTTCGGGATGTTGCGCTAAAGCGTCGATCGCGTCGTGCAAATCTCGCATCGGGTTGGGATATTGATACGTCGCTAGCAAGTTGCCAACCGTCGTTTCTTCCCCAGTATAGGCTTGGCGAATCACCTCTTCTTGGGTGTAACCGGAAATGCGGGTCGAGGTTTGGATTTCGTCGTACCAATACACTTTGGTATCGAGGTTGTAAAAGCGAAAGAAAATCCCGATCGCGATCGCGACAACCAGCAGTCGTTTGAGTCCCGTTGAAATAGTCGGAGTTGATGCCATGAAGATGTTTTAAGATCGAACCGTAAAGCGAACGGGCAAGCGATCGCGAGGAAAAACAGTAATGTTTTGTTCGAGTTCTTCCAATGAAACCCGCCCTCGTACTAACTCCCAATCAAAATGATGGAGTAGCAACGTTAAAACGATGGTTGCTTCTAGCAGTGCAAAAGCAGCCCCCAGGCAAATATGCGGCCCCAACGAAAACCCAAACAAAAGGATTTTCTCGTCACTATCTGGCGCATTCTGAAGCCAGTGATCGGGAGAAAAAGAGGCAGGTTCTCGATACATTTTGGCGTTATAACCAGCCGTAGAAAACGAAGGGCGCACGGTTGTATTAGCCGGAATCGATACGCCAGAAACAGTTGTTTCGCGAGTGGTAATTAAAGGAACGCCTGTCACCACTGGATGCAAGCGCATCGTCTCTTTAACAATCGCTTCGATGTAGCTTAGTTCTTTCAAAGCTGCGCGATCGAGGGTCTTAAACTTGGCAAGCACCGAATCCGCAATGTCTCGCGCTTTGGCAAATACAGACGGGTTTAAGGCTAATTCTCCCACTGCAAATGTCATCGTGTGCGCGGTGGTATCGTGTCCGGCAAAAAGTGCGGCTTTGACTTCTGCAAGTAACTGTTTTGGCTCGGTATATTTCGGGTTACGAGCCAGTTTTGCTACCATTGATTCTTGAAAAGCCGGACTCGTGGATGCGCGATCGGAAGTTGAATTTTGGCCGATTTTACCTGCGCTTTCCAGTGCCAGTTCGATGTACGGTAAGAGAACCTCCGCTAGATAATTTTGGGCTTGACGATAGAGTTTCCCTTGTTGGTTGGGTAGGTCTTTGAGCCACGAAACTTGCGTCGTTCCTTGCAAGAGAGTGACTTTTTCGAGTACCCCCAGTGCTGCTGCTATCTTTTCGGAATCGAACGGAGGCAAATTGTCAGTATTGGAGGTATCCTCGCTGGTAATTCCTAGCAAAAAATATCCAAAAATATCCATTGTTAACTTGCTAAACAGAGGATCGACTGTGACAATTTCTCCGCTATCGCTCTGGGTCTCGATCTGCTGGATCGTCCGTTTCGCGTAGTCAACAAAAATATCCGCGCGATCGTAAAAGTGATTGGGATTGAAAGACGAACTCCAAGCCTGTCGTCGCCACTTCCACTCCTCTCCCACTTGGTTTCCGATGTGGGTTCCGAACACATCTTCGTAAGCCCGATAAAATTTTGGGTCTCTTTGGAATGTTCCTTCTCCTTGCCCCTTAACGAGAATTTCTTCGATCGCCTGGGGGTTAGAAACGACGACTAGGGGATTTCCTAAATTCCAGATCGCAAAAATTTCGCCTAGTTGTTGCGACCATTCAAAAACCAGTGGGGCCAGTTGACCTTTCTTGGCGGCGGTAAGAACGTCTAAGGTGTTTCCCCACAACCAATTTCCGGGCGGGGAAGGAAGGGTTTGTAGCGATCGAGTGCCCCGATCCTGACGTAATTTAAGAAATAGTCCGGCAGCGACAACCGCAGCGATCGCCCCCAACACCCCCGATAGCAACCACGAAGCGCTGTCAAGCATTACAATTCTCGATAAACTATAGATGTATGGTACACCCTTGCTGGGCTATCGGTCAATTTTTTCGTTAACAAATGCGATCGCCTCTTCTCTATTTTTGACCGTGCCCTCGGCAACTGCAATCTCGATTTCCGTTAGCAGGTTGCCAATTTTCGGACCTTTGTCTACCCCTAATGCCATCAACATTTTTCCGTCGATAAAAGAGTCAGGATGGGCTAAAGGATCGCGAGGATTTGTATCGCGATCGATCCATTCTAAAACGCGATCGACGGGGGTTTCTTTGGCTAAAGCAAACACCGCCAGCGCCGGGATAAATTCCCCGGTTCCTTTAAACCAAAAATAGCGATCGCGAGTGGTCTCTAGGGAGTCGATCGCTGCAAATTGTTGTAAAATAGTTAGTACGCCCTTGGTTTCGACTCGCGAGTATTTCAAGGGTTGTAATTGTGCTTCTGCATTGTCTAAATACTCCGGTAGCAATGCGGCAATTTTTGCCAGGGCGATCGCGGTTGTTTTTAATGTCGGGCGTAAGGGTTGGTGCAAGCAATTTTTTACGTCAGGGCGCAATTGTGCTAACAGCGTAGCAGCTACGTCGATCGCTGCCAATTGTTCTACCTTTTCCGGCGTTGCATTCGGGAACCACACGGATAAAATGCCATCTTCCTCTGCCCGCCGCAACTCCAAAGATCCCGCCGACGACGCGAACAAATGCCCGAATTCTGCCTTTACCCGTTCGGCGGCGACGGTTCCCAACTGCGCCGCTAATTCGCGAATCGTCGATCGCGTTTCCGAATCGATGGTAAAATGTAATTGTGCCGCTTGCCGATAGGCTCGCAACAGCCGCAAGGGATCGTCGCGCAAGTTTTCTGGTGACACCATTCGCAACAAGCGGCGATCGAGATCTGCCACCCCCCCCAAGGGATCGATGCGTCTTCCGGTACGCGGTTGGTAGGCGATCGCGTTGATGGTAAAATCTCGCCGTCGCAGATCCGCCTCTAGGGTTTTTCCGTCTTGGCGGGCAAAATCGGCGGTGGCGTTGGCAAACACCACGCGGGCGATTTGTCGTTTTGCGTCTAAGACCACGAATCCAGCTTTGGCGCGTTTGGCGATGGTTTTCGCCGTTTCTATTGCGTTTTGCGGCAAGACGAAATCGATATCTAAATAGTCTAAAGGGCGATCGAGTAGGGCATCGCGCACCGATCCCCCCACCACGCAAGCGGTTTCGGGCAACCAGTGGAGAGGGAAAGGCCAAGTTTCGGGGCGCAAAGCATTCATTATTTGATGTATTAGGGATTAGGTGTTAGGTATTAGGTATTAGGGGGCGATCGCGTTTTTTGACATAGGTTCAATCTCCGGCTTCGATCGACTAATTTGAATCCGACAAGTCGCCAAATCGTTCTCGATAGCGAGCGAGTTGGGCTTCTAACTCTTCGGCTCGTTCTCGTTCGGAATTTGCCCGTTCTCGTTCTAGATTCGCTCGTTCTTCTGCTTCGATGCGCTGGCGAGTTTCAT
>CAKZKB010000026.1 GCA_937121005.1 uncultured cyanobacterium
AAATTCTTCCTTGCTGTATCGGGGTTTGCGAACTGTCATTATTTAATTAACCTCCTTAGTGATATTGTTAACTTGAAATCGATGTAAGTCGCGAACGCAGATGACCCTATCCTTTTGTTCGCCCATACGTTGCAAAAGTAATTTTGCAATTTGATCTCCCTTTATATCAACTGTTTGCTTGCCATGTAATATCTCATAAGATATTTTAAGTTCTTCGAGGGGGACTGCCCCCAAGTTGGAAACTTCCAAAGTGACATTTGAAACATCTATATTGTGTTCAATTTTGCCTGGCAATGTACGAGCAGAATAATTCATATTCTGTTGAATGAAGTCGCAAGCCTGAAAACGTCCTTCTGGAGTATTGAAAAATACTGATTCGCTGTGATGTAGTGTAGATAACTTAACGCCAGCAAATTCAAGATCGTTGGCAATTTTTTGAATGTCCTCATCACTTTTGACCCCAAGGAATATTTGAGGCTCTGACGGAAAAACCGAGATCAAATTTATGATGATTTTCCGAATACGTCTAGCCCAGTCAGTCTCCTGAAGCTCCCTTAAAATAAAAAGCTCAATTTTGTAATGTTCTGCGTAAGTTTGAGCGTCCTTAGTAAATCCATTGCAAGTGACAATGTATGCTTCATCTGGCTGAAGATCGTTGACAACACCGTAAAAATTTCGGACAATATCTAGCCCAACCTTTTCACCAGACAGATCGAAGTCTTTACATTCTAGCAAGGTGCGTTTTTGTCGCCCGTCGCGTTCGATGGTAACATCTATTTGATGGGGAACGCTAGAATCACCCACCAGCTTGAGATCGTGAATCACCGTACCGCTTTCATCGAGACACTTGAAGACGACAGCCGCAAGTCGTTCGTAGCGAGTTCCCGATTTAGTAGATAGGAGGTTGTAATAGCGATCGTGGAGATCGTCGTAACGAGATCTTGGCTTTGACATCACTGCTCTAAATAGAGTATGTATTAGTATAGCAAACTTACAAGCGATCGATGTCGGAACTGCTGCGAATTGACAACCTATCCGTCACCTATCCCCACTCGCAACAAGCGGCGGTGGACGGTATTTCTCTGACGCTGAAACCGGGGGAAAAACTGGGGTTAGTGGGGGAGTCGGGCTGCGGAAAGTCCACTGCGGGGCGGGCGGCGATGCGGTTGTTACCGCCAGGAAGCGGGGTGAAAGGGCAAATTTTGTTTGAGGGACGATCGATCTTCGACCTCGATTCGGGTGGGTTGCGGCGGTTCCGAGGAGAAGCGGTGGCGTTGGTATTTCAAGATCCGATGACGCGACTCGATCCGTTGATGACGATCGGCGATCACTGTTTGGAAACTTTGCAGGCACACCGTCCAAAGATGAGTCGCAAGCGGGCAAAAGAAAAGGCGATCGCGACATTAGAAACAGTGAACATTCCGGCCGATCGCTGGAGTCAATACCCGCATGAATTTAGTGGGGGAATGCGACAGCGAGTGGCGATCGCCCTAGCCTTGCTTCTCGATCCGAAATTGATTGTTGCCGACGAACCGACCACCAGTTTGGATGTGACGATATCGGCTCAAATTTTACAAGAATTATCGCGCTTGTGTCAAGAGCGAAATCTGGCGTTGATGTTGATTTCCCACGACTTGGCTGTGGTAGCGGAATACTGCGATCGCGTGGCGGTAATGTACGCCGGAAAAATTGTGGAAATGGGACGAACCAAAGACGTTTTGCAGCGTCCCCAACACGATTATACGCGATCGCTGCTCGAAGCGGCGTGGCAGTTGCAAGCAGGTGGGAAAGATAAGAAAAAGACAAAAACGGCTTCAGTGGGATTCCAGGGATTTTCGCCCCGCGATCCCTATGGAACGGCCGAAGATCTACCCGAACCCTTGTTACAGCTAACGGACGTGCGACAATATTATACCTTAGAAAGCAACATTTTAGAGCGACTGTTTTCTAAAAAAGATAGCACCATCAAAGCGGTCGATCGCGTTACCTTAGATCTGTACTGCGGGGAGATTTTAGGGTTGGTAGGCGAGTCGGGATGCGGTAAAAGTACCCTGTCGCGAACCATTTTACAATTGATTCGGCCCACAGGCGGGACGATCGTCTTTCGGGATTTGGAACTATCGGGATTGCCCGAGCGATCGTTGCGTCCCTATCGCCGTCGAATGCAAATGATTTTTCAAGATCCCCACGCTTGCTTAAATCCGAAAATGACCGTCGGACAAAATATTGCCGATCCGCTTTTCATTCACAATTTGGTCGAGCCGCCGGAAGCCAAAACAGAGGTAGAACGGATGCTAGAACGGGTGGGATTGATACCGACGGTGGAGTTTTACGATCGCTATCCGAGCGATTTGTCCGGGGGACAACAACAGCGAGTCGCCATCGCCAGGGCATTAATTACGCGCCCGGAATTGGTAATTTGCGACGAACCCGTGAGTATGCTCGATGCCAACGTACAAGCGCAAGTGCTCGAGTTGATGTTAGAATTGAAAGCAGAGTTTAATCTCACCTATTTGTTTATCACTCACGATCTGTGGGTGGCGCGATTTTTGTGCGATCGCATTGCGGTGATGAAAGCAGGACAAATTGTGGAAATGGGAGACACCGAAAAACTGTTCGATCGTCCTCAACATCCCTATACGAAAATGCTGCTGCAAGCTGCACCGTCTTTGGAGCGATCGTGAGGAGGATGTAACTGTTCAGGCGATCGCCAGAAACCGGGTTTCTACACCTCTAGATGCTAGGATAAAGGAAATTTCTGGATTAGAAAAAAGTCTAGCAAGAGCAGAAAAACGATTGAGGCGAGGCTCATGATTTTACAAGTCGAAAACCAATCAAATGTCAATTCCACTCTGTCGGTACTGCTAGCAGAATTAGGAGAAGAGTGTCACACCGTTCTCGCTTTAATAGATCGGTTAAATTCTCCCCATTTAACCGATCGCGAAAAAGGCGACATTCTCGCCGAACTCACGGGTGCGGTTTGTCACTTGCACGTACATACCGAAGATTTACCCGATCTCATTGGCGACGAAATTGAACTGTTACCTGACTGAAGCGATCGGTTTCGCCTTAGGGAGTTTAACTATTCGCATCTGAAGAGAGGGCGCGATCGGCATATTGTCCGACAATTTGCGCCAATTGTTCGCCGTCAAAAGGTTTAGTTAAATACTCGGTAGCCCCGGCTAAATGTCCTTTTACTTTATCAAACGATTTGTCGCGAGCCGTGAGCATGACGATCGGCAATTCTTTAAACTGAGGTAAATTGCGAACCGTGCGGCACAATTCCAAACCGTCGATTCCCGGCATGGAGACATCGAGCAGCAACACGGCGATCGACTCGTGGTAGATGGTACTGAGGGCATCTAAAGCATTGTCCGCCAGCAGCACTCGATAGCGATCGCTGAGTGTTTTTTCAATCAACTTCTGCATAATAGGGCTATCGTCCACTGCGAGAACAGTGAGCTTTTTATCGCTGGCAACCATAGTGTTTCCTCCTTGGCGATCGACGGGCAACGATCTTATTTTAAACGGGTTCCGTTGGCTGCAAGAGTACAACAGGCACATTCGCCCCTCGTTAGGCTTGCGGACTGCCGCACGTGGTGGTATTTTCATCCCCATCGGGAATCGCCATCATGCGTACTTTTTCTGAGTTACCCGCAACTTGGCCGCCGTAAGGATCGATCGACCGTCAACCTCTACCCCATTCTCTATTCTAGTTTTAGCACATTCAGCAAGGGAGAAGCCGAAGTTCGTCTTAAATTGTAAATATAATTGTTCGATCCTAAATTTATGTTAAAAAAAGTTGCTCGATCGTCATCCCGATCGCCTAGGTGACAACCCGGATCGAGCTAGCCAAGCCACTATAATATACGATGGGAAAACGACACCAACCTCGCAGCAACAAATCGCAACCCCTTACAATAGTAATTAGACGAGTCACCCTGCTGTCCCCAGAGCGACCGCGTTTGCGATGCATCTACGCCTCCCCCTTCCTGCCTCAGTACCATTGAGAGGCACTGCCTCGACTCGCCGCCACTATTCATCTATAGCACTTGGAAGATGTCCGTGTCCTTTGACCGCCGTAGTGAAACTCATGTTATTCGACCGTCGCGGGATCGCTTCGATCCCACGCCCAATGCCGCTTTTGACGAAATTGCTCGCCTCGCCACCTACATCTGCCAAGCTCCCGCCGCCTTTGTCAGTTTCATTCACCTCGATCGCTACTGGATCAAGGCGGCTGTTGGCTTAGAAGCCGGACAAGCTCGCGACTGCATCCCCCTGGCCGCCATCGCCCTCGATCGCCCCGAAATCACGATTATCGAAGATACCCACAGCGACGATCGCTTTGCTAACCAGGAAGCGGTAGTGAGTTCCCCTAGCGTGCGCTTTTACGTGGGTATTCCCATTCCCATCGCCCCGGAAGGCCCGGCCGCTGGCGTATTGAGCATCATCGACTACCAACCGCGCCAGTTGAGTTGGGACAACATCCAAGCCCTCGATCTGCTGGGCGCTCAGGCGACGCGCAGCTTGCGATCGCTGCGATCGTTCGGCCGCCATCTCGCGATCTCGAAAGTGCCCGCCTCAGACCTTGCCGTTGTCCCCCAAAACGGCCGAGTTGAGCCTCAACCCACCACGCGGGGCCAGTTCGTTCCTCCCTCCCAAGAAGCGATCGCCAACATTCTCGAGAGCATTACCGATGCCTTTTTTGCCCTCGATCGCGCCGGACGCTTCACCTACGTCAACTCCCGAGCCGAGCAAATTTGGTTCGATCGCAAAGAGAGTCTCGTGGGACGCTGTATCTGGGACGAGTTTCCCGAAACCCTGGGCACCACCTTCGAGAGCGAGTGCCAGCGTGCCATCCGCGATCGCGTCACCGTGCATTTCGAGGAGTTTTACGAACCGTTAGGGGTGTGGCTGGAAGTGCGAGCCTATCCCTACCGCGACGGGATCTCCGTATATTTTCGCGATGTCACGGCCCGCAAGCAAGCGGAAATGATGCTGGTGGAACGAGCGCGACTGTCGAGTTTGATGACTGCCGTCGGGCTCGCCTTGGGCCAAAGTGGCAGCCTGTCGCGCAGTTTGGAAATGTGCGCCGACGCATTGATACAACATCTCGATGCGGTGGCGGCTTGTATTTGGACGGTGGATAGCGAAGAACGAGCCGCCAAGGGGTTAATGTCGGCCGAAAATGCGGCCCCCCTGCTGGAATTGCAAGCGGCGGCCGGCGAAACCGTGCCCCCGGAAGCCTTCCCCCCGCGCACGCCTCTGGGTCACTCTCCCATTGGCGTACTGGCGCAGTCAGGTCGTCCCTACACCACCGATCGCCTGACGACGTTCCCTGATTTTCTCCCTCCCGACGGGAGCGATCGTCCTCGTTCCTTCGTCCTCTATCCTATATCGTTCAAGAAGTGGATCGAAACCGAACAGATCTCCACCTTCGCCTGCTATCCGTTGCGCCTCGAAGAACGGTTGGTAGGGGTTTTGGCCCTGTTTGCCCGATCGCCATTTGCGGAAAGCCTCTACGGAATGCTCGAATGGCTCGCGAATGGGATCGCCGTCTCCATCGATCGCGCTTGGGCAAAAGAGGCTCTGTTGGGTCGCCGGGAAGCCTTGCTATTCCGCCTTGCCAGCCAGATCCGCACGTCTCTCGATCTCGATACGATCCTCGAAACCGCCGTCAGCGAGATCCGTCGCCTGTTGCAGATCGATCGCTGTCACTATCTGTGGTACGCACCCCATCCCAAACATCCCACTCTGGCGGTAACGCACGAGTCAACGCGATCGGATCTTGACAGTTTGCTGTCGGCTGAATTTCCCTTTATCCCCTCTTTAGCAAAGTCCATCAAGACCTTACAAACGTTACAAGTGGACGATATCGAGATCGAAAACAAACTCGATCCGGTCTTAATTGAATTGCTCGAACAACAGGGAATTACGTCACAATTGGTCGTCCCTTTGGGAACGCGATCGGGTCAGTACGGAGCGATCGCTTGCAGCCACAGTAGCGGCCCCCGGCCTTGGAGTCAAGCCGAGGTAGAACTGTTGCAAGCAGTGGTCGATCAACTGGCGATCGCCATCGATCAAGCGGAAATGTATGCCAAAACCTGCGCCGCCGCACTTGCGGCTCAAACTCAAGCGCAACAGTTGAGCGAAGCGATGCAAAACTTGAAGCAAACCGAGGCTCAACTGATCCAAAATGAAAAAATGTCGAGCCTCGGGCAAATGGTGGCCGGAATTGCTCACGAAATTAACAACCCCGTCAATTTTATCACCGGGAACCTGTCTCACGCGGACGAATACGTGACCGATTTACTCGAATTAATTGAGCTTTATCAGAAAAACTATCCCGAACCGTCCGAAGAAATACAAGAGCAAATCGAGGACATGGATTTAGAATTTACCCTCGAAGACTTACCAAAAATGTTGGCCTCCATGCAAATGGGAGCCGATCGCATTCGTAAGATCGTTGTTTCGTTGCGGAACTTCTCCCGACTCGACGAAGCCGAAATGAAATCCGTCGATCTCCACGAAGGGTTAGATAATACCTTATTGATTTTGCACAGCCGCTTGAAATCCAAAGGCGATCGTCCTGAAATTCAAGTTGTCAAGCGCTTTGGAGAATTGCCCCCCGTCGATTGCTATCCGGGGCCGCTCAATCAAGTATTTATGAATTTGCTCGCG
>CAKZKB010000027.1 GCA_937121005.1 uncultured cyanobacterium
GAAACCGACGCGATCGCCGCCGGAGTGTTCACCACCTCCAAAGTCCGCGCCGCCTGCGTAGACTACTGTCGCCAAAAATTGCAAGCCAAATCCAGCGCCAGGGCGATTTTGTGTAACGCCGGACAAGCCAACGCCGCAACGGGCGATCGCGGCTGGCAAGATGCGGTCGAAAGTGCGGAATTATTAGGCCGAGAACTGGGCATTTCCCCCGATGAGATTTTGCTTGCTTCCACAGGCGTGATCGGGCAACGAATTAAAATGGATGCCCTGCGCGATGGCATTCCCAAACTGGTGTCGGCGCTATCGGAAAGCGGCGGCGATGATGCGGCCAAAGCCATTATTACCACCGATCTGGTTACGAAGTCTATCGCCCTAGAAGCCCAATTTGGCGATCGCACTGTGCGGGTGGGGGGAATGTCGAAAGGGTCGGGAATGATTCATCCCAACATGGCAACCATGCTGGCATTTGTCACTTGCGACGCGATGGTTTCCTCGCAATTGTGGCAGCAAATGTTACGTCGTGCGGCCGATAAAAGTTTCAACCAAATTACTGTCGATGGCGACACCAGTACCAACGATTGTTTAATTGGACTGGCGAACGGTCAATCGCGCACCCCCGCTATTACCGAACTGGGGCCAGAAGCGGAGAAACTAGAAGCCATGCTGACGGAAGTTTGCCAGCATTTAGCCAAGGCGATCGCCCGAGATGGAGAAGGGGCCACTTGTTTGCTGGAAGTGGAAGTCAAAGATGCGCCGGACGATGGGGCCGCCCGTCAAGTTGCCATGACGATCGCCGGATCTTCTCTGGTCAAGTCGGCAATTTTCGGTCGCGATCCCAACTGGGGCCGCATCGCCGCCGCCGCCGGCCGCGCGGGGGTGAATTTCAAACAAGAGAATTTGCGGATACAATTGGGCGAGTTTCTGTTAATGGAAAACGGTCAGCCGTTGGAGTTCGATCGCGCTGCGGCGAGTCAGTATTTAAAGCAAAAAGCGGAGGGAGAGTATCTTAAAAATGATACTGTGGCGATCGTTGTCAGTCTGGGAAGCGGTAGCGGAACCGGGAAAGCCTGGGGCTGCGATCTCAGTTACGACTACGTGCGAATCAACGCTGAGTACACGACTTAGTTTGCTCGATCAAAGCGTAATCCAGCTACAACTAATTCAATATTGAACACACAATCACTAGACTGGAGGTGAGTTAACTTACTATGAGGTTGAGGTTGTGTCAAATCTTGGAAACCAAATTTTCGGAGAGACTGCATTCGATGAGTATTGACTGTAGTCACTGTTGAAGCTGCACCCATCTCCTTTGCCCATGCAATCCGTTCTCGATCGAGGAAATTTGCCACCCCCCGGCCTCGAAAATCTGATCGAACTGCCAAGCGAGTTAGCGCCGCGACAGGTAATGTCAAGGATTTTTTAGCATTATTCCATTCAGGAAACTTACAATAAAAATCGAGGTCGAGCAAAGTCTCAAAACGATCGTGTATTGACACTCTCGCCACTGCAACTATACATTCCCCGTTGAGGATAAGCCAGCATTGAATAGAACTTTCGATGTCGTCTTTCCATTCGCAATTGTCAACAATTTGACCGCTCTCATGCTGCCAAACTTCTCGCCAAAACAGCCACGCTTGCCTAAAACGCTCTGGATCTTCGCTAGCCTTAAATCTATAGCAGCGATATTCCGAAGGGAGTGAGTACACCATTGCCATCAATTACAGAAAATAGAAAAACCTTGTTTATGATAACTTTTCTGAGGAAGGACTGTCAACTTTGGGCTTGACAAAGCTGAACAGAAATGATATAATTTTTAGCAAAATTTATCAGAGGGCAAGTTTATGTCTTTCCAAGAGTATATGACATTTCTAGAGGAGTTAGCGGCTCAAGGTGGACCTAAACCCGAACAGGACAAAATCCTATCAGACACTCTCGATCGTCTGTATCAAGACTTACAGTTAGGTAATATTTCCACAAACGAACTATCCAAAATTCGATCTAAGATGAATTTCACTCCTGAAACAATGCAAGGTTTTGTCTATCTTAAGCCTAACGGTTACGCAGGTTGCTTTGAAACCATCGATCGTATTTATCAATGCTACCATGCTCAAAACCCAAACTTATATAATTGGGATCGCTACTGGCATAATCATCCAGCAGCACAAGCAGTACGCAATCGAAAAGATTACTTTCTTAACCTTGTTAATTCTGAGATTGAGAAACGAGGGAACTTGACGATATTAAATCTAGCAAGTGGGCCATGTCGCGATATTTTTGAACTTTTTGAGGAGATCTCATCAGACTTACCTGTCACGATTCACTGCGTAGAACAAGATCGACGAGCAATCAGTTACGCTAAGAATTTGTGTAAAGCGCATTTGCATAAAATGGTATTTTACCATGCAAACGTTCTACGATTTCTACCTAAAGAAAAATTCGATCTGGTTTGGTCAGCAGGACTCTTTGACTACTTAAATAATCGAATTTTTGTTAAAATGCTAGCAAAACTAGCCAATAAAGTAAAATCTAGAGGTGAGTTGATTATTGGAAACTTTTCTCCTATAAATCCCAGTCATGCGTACATGAACTTGGTTGATTGGTTACTGATTTATCGTTCATCTGAAGACTTATGTCGTTTAGCTTTAGATGCAGGATTTTCTTCCGACCGAATTGAAGTCAAAAGCGAGCCGTTATTGATTAACTTTTTTCTTCACATAAAATTATAGCAGTTGAGGTTTAATCCTTATGAAGATTGCACTGACCTTTGATGCCGATTGGGCTCCTGATTTCGTACTCCAGTACGCGATGGAAATTTTGTCGCGGTACGGGTTTAAGTCTACATTCTTTTTTACCAACCCCATCGACTTTGCTATTCCACCAAAAGTTGAAATTGGCATCCATCCCGATTTTATGGGAGACTCTCCTCAAGGAAAAGAAGATCGCGACATTCTCAGTAACCTGCTTGATTGGTTCCCAGAGGCGAAATGCGCTCGCACTCATCGCCTGTATTGGGATTACCGATTGTATGAATTATTTCCAAAATACGATCTGAAGTTTGATTCTTCTTTATTCTTACCTTTTCAATCAAGTTTAGAACCGTCTTCTGCTTACGGCCCCCTAGTACGAATGCCAGTTTGGTGGACGGATAATCTGCACGTTGATCGCAACCTTCCCCTCAATTCAGTAACGTTACCCAATTTTTTAGACCCGGGTATCAAAGTTCTCATCTTTCACCCGATAAATATCTACCTGAATATCGGGTCGCAAGGATTATTCGGTCAAGGTCTCGATCGATTTTGTCCGCGTCCGCCCGATCGCAAAGCCGATCTCGATCGCCAGCGAAATTCTGATACGGGAATGGAGACTTTTTTGGAAACACTCTGTCGTTTTCTCAAAGCAAACGAAATCGATCCTTTGAAACTTAGCGAACTCTAAAGTTTTACAGTTGAGACAATGAACTTCACCATCGAACTCGATCGCGAAGAAGACGGACGGTGGATCGCCGAAGTCTTAGAACTTCCTGGCGTTCTCACCTACGGACAAACGCGAGAAGATGCCATTGCTAAAGTGCAGGCCTTGGCGTTTCATGTTATCGCCGATCGCATTGAACATGGGGAACTTAACGAACCCTTTGTTTCTGTATCCTTTGCTGCTGCGTAAATCAAAATTTCCATTTAACTTCATTTGCAGGAGTGAGTCGCCCTTCGGCAATGTCTCGTTCCGCTTCTTCCAAATCTTCTTTAAACCCTGGAATTGCCATGAGTTCGTCTGTTTCTTCCTGACTTTCCTTGTCCGATAAATATTCAACGTATTCGAGAATGGCGTTCAGTCGGGGAGGCGACATGGGAAGTAGAAGTTCGTACAGGCGACGAAGTTTATTGATATCGAGATCGATTTCGTCTTCCTCGATCGTCTTTTCGAGGTTTTGTAACATCAAGTCGAAATATTTATGAAACGCAGCCGGATCGTCCGTGTCGTCTTCAAAGGTGACGATCGCTTCTTGTCCTTCGCGATCGGGAACGGTACGATCGAGACGAACCGACCCATCTACATATTGACCGCGCAGTGCTACCATGGCTATACCTCTTTACTGTTCCCCTCTCTAGGTTAGCATAACTTGAGTGTCATGCGATGAACTTTGCCAGCCAATACCAGGTTTTAGAAAAAGTGGGATACTTGGTAACGGGCAAACGCCGTTTGCCCCTACAGGGCACGTCCCGATCTGTTGGATTAAGTCTGGAAATTGGCAGAACGCGATCGTCCTTTATTTTACCCCAAATACGCGATCGTCACCCCCGATCCGCCCTCTTTTTCGGCAGCCAATTCGTAATATTTAATGTGGGGCGATCGATCCAAAAACTCATGTACGCCTTGCCGAAGTTTGCCCGTTCCTTTTCCGTGCACGATCCACACTGCACCGCCGCGCGGAACCGCTTGCGCGATCGCCCCTTCGAGTTCCACTTCCGCATCAGACACGCGAGATCCGCGAATGTCGATGGTGTTGCTTTCAGTGCGAACGGTAGGCGCAAGTTTGGGAATCGCGATCGTCGTTGCTTTCGCTTTAGGCTTGGGTTGGGGTTCGACTTTTTCCCCTTTGAGCGATTCGATATCTTCTACGCCGACGCTCATTTTCATTAATCCAAAGCGTACTGTTATTTTATCATCTTCATCGGGAGAAGTCAACACTTCGGCCGTTTGTCCCAAGCGAGGAATGCGGACGCGATCGCCCACTTGGGGACGGAAACCGGGCTTCGGTTTGGGGGGCTGTTTTCGCGAGGGTAAATATTCGTTTGCAGCGCGATCGACGGCTTCGGTGGCGGCTTGCGCGTCTTGTCCCGTTGGCGTTCCCTGCTGCAATTTGCGAATCACCGCCGCGATGGTTTCTTTAGCGCGATCGATCTGTTCGCGCACAGCTTTTTCCTGCTCGAATTTGAGCCGTTCTTCCTGTTGCTGTAAGGTTTCGGCTTTTTCAGCGATTTCGCGTTCCAAACGTTCGGCCCGTTCGACAATTTCTGCGGCTTGTTCGGCCTTAATTTCTTGTTGGCGGCGCTGTGCTTCTAGTCCGGCGATCGTCCGTTCGATATCGATACTTCCCCCCGGAAGCAAATATTCTTTCGCCCGTTCGATCGCAATTTCTGCTAACCCCAAACGTCGGGCGATCGTCAGGGCATTCGATCGTCCGGGAATTCCCCACAACAGGCGATAGGTAGGTGAAAGCGTGGCTTCGTCGAACTCAACGGAGGCATTCTCAAAGCGATCGTCTTGATATTTTAAGGCCTTTAATTCCCCAAAGTGGGTCGTTGCCATGGTTAACTGAGTGCGATCGGCCAGATGTTGCAACAAAGACATCGCTAGGGCGCTACCCTCGCTGGGATCGGTGCCCGCACCCACTTCATCAAGTAATACCAACGTAGGGGCGAACGGCGTTCGCCCTTCAGGATAATTTGCAGTCTCCATCGCCTCAGAAATCCGATCTAAAATCCGCACGATGCGGCGAATATGACCCGAAAAAGTAGACAAATTTTGCTCGATGGATTGTTCGTCGCCAATGTCAGCTAAAACATCATCGAACCAGGGCAATTCGACAGGTTCTTTCGCCGGGACGAACATCCCCGACTTCGCCATCAACACCGCCAACCCTAACGTTTTCAACGTCACCGTTTTACCGCCCGTATTCGGCCCGGTAATGGTGACAACTCGGACTTCCGGCGGTACGACTAAATCGATGGGAACCACGTCTACACCTTGCTCGTATTTTTGCTGCCAAACCAGCAACGGATGGCGCAGTTGGCGCAATGTCATCGGCAAGGAATCGTCGTCTGTAAATTGAGGAGGATTGGCTGCTAACCACAACCCATAACGGGCGCGGGCAACCGCTAAATCTAATGTGGTGACGATCGCCAGCAACCGTTCTAAATCGGGAACAATCGCGGCCACTTGTTCGCTGAGTTGGCGCAATATTTTCTCTTCTTCATCCCGTTCGCGACGGCGAGACGATCGCATTTTGTTATTGAGCTCGACGATCGCGTTCGGTTCGATATATAATGTCGCTCCAGTGGTCGATGTATCGTGAACGATGCCGCGAATCGCATCTTTACGATCGCTGCGGACGGGCAACACAAAGCGATCGCCGCGCGTGGTAATCAAGTTTTCTTGCAACGCATTGGCTTGGCGCTGCATAATGCGGTTGAGAGTTTGATAAATGCGATCGCGTTGCTGTTTGAGTGCGTCGCGAATTGCGCCCAATTCTGGACTCGCGCGATCGGCGACTTTGCCATCATCAATACAGTGTCCGATCTCCCGTTCGATCTCTGGATACGTCCGCAGATCGGCGACAAGTTCTGCTAATATGGGTAAGTCGTCGCGGGCTTCAATATGGCGGCGCAACCGTCGCGCCCCAGCTAACGTCGCCGCGATCGCTTCTAGTTCCGATCCCGATAAAATTCCCTGCAACTCGGCGCGTTCTAAAAAACCACTGATGTCAGCGACCCCATCAAAGGATAACCCCTCGGCGACTTCGGTTTCTAGGTGGTAGGCTTCGCGGGTTTGCGCCAGCAAGCGATCGCTGGTTTGTCGATCGCCCGCCGGAACCAAATACTGCGCCGCCGCTTTCCCCAGCTTGGTGGCGGCGAAAGTGGCTAAATGCTGGCACAAGCGATGCCATTCGAGTCGTTCGCGGGTTTCGGTGGCAATAGACATGAACTGGGCGGGGAGGGGAGGCGGCAACTATCGTACTACAACATTAGTATATCGCGTAATCGGGCGCGATCGCCCTTGGAAGGGAAAATTTCTCTGGGCGGGGGAATCTCCAGATCGGTTGCAGGAGATTTTAGGGCCGAGAAAGGCAAAAGTTTGACGTAACATTGCTATACATAATTTTAATATAAATGAGGGTAAAAGCGCGATCGTAATAGTGTTATAATTTAAGCGATCGCCTAAAAGCGAAGGAAACTGGTGTAGAAACCCGGTTTCTTGCTTATAGTCAGACAAAATTCAAGTTTATCCTTTTAGAAACCGGGTTTCTTTCGCAACCTGATTTTCTCGACAGCAAGCCTCACTCTTTATATCGAACTATTGTTCATTGCTCATTGCTCATTGAAATGACTTTTTTCCGTAAAGACGACGAACTCCACCGCATCGCCGAAGACATTTTACAAGCGACTTGGCAGCAATTTCCGCACCTGGCTCAAAATCAAATTGCCCTGACTTGGATTGTTTACGATACTCCCATTTCTAACACGGGTGGGGCGCTGTCGGCCGAGACATTTTGGCAGCATCCCGTTCGCGGCTATCACTATCGCGGCGTGGAGCGCATTTATCCGGCCAGCGTAGTCAAACTATTTTACATGGTAGCGGTGCACGAATGGCTCGAAAAAGGAATGCTCGCTCCTTCAACCGAACTCGATCGCGCCTTGCGAGATGCGATCGTCGATTCGAGTAACGACGCAACTAGCCTAGTTGTCGATATTCTTTCGGGAACCACCAGCGGCCCGGATTTGCAAGCAGGCCCGTTTCAGACTTGGCAGTTCCAGCGTAACATTGTTAACCGCTATTTTCAATCGTTACAGTGGCCGGAATTAGAGACCATTAACGTCAACCAAAAAACCTGGAACGAGGGATATTACGGTCGCGAACGGGCATTTGTCGGCGAAATGATGGAAAATCGCAATATGCTGACGACAAATGCAGTAGCGAGGCTAGTTCACGCGATCGTTGGCGGTATTGCGGTGTCTTCAGTGCGATCGCAGGAGATGATGAAACTGATGCAGCGCAGTCTCGATCGCGCCGAACTCGATGCGAATCCCGAAAATCAAGTACGCGGTTTTTTGGGAGAAGGATTGCCCGAAAACGCTCGTTTGTGGTCGAAAGCGGGGTTGATGAGTCAAGTACGTCACGATGCGGCGTATATTGAAATGGACGATCGTTTGCCTTATGTTTTGGTCGTATTTACCGAAGGGAAAGCGCACAGCCAAAGCGAGGAATTGTTACCGTTTATTTCCCGTCAATTTGGCGAAAAGCAAATCCCACTGTAGGGGCGAGGCATTCGCACAGGAAAATGGAGTTCGCGGACTGTAAATCGGTTGGCGAATGCCTCGCCCTTCCCGCTTTTCAAGGCATCAACGCATCAACGAACAACGAACAAGGGTACGGTAAGTATTTACACAAGCAACTAGGTTTCTACACCAGTTTGTGCTAAGCTACCTGAATTATTACAGGGGACATCGATAGGTTTGGTTAAACAATCGGTTTTGAGTCTAAACAGGCAGCCTCGAGGCTGTGCCACCTACAGCAAATGGAACGCTGGTGCAAGCGGGAACTGGTACAACGGGTCAACCGCGATCGCTGCTTCGATGCCTATATGCGGGTAATGTCCCGGTTTGGTTTCGGTCTGCGAACCAGTTGCCTGCTGCTATCGCACATTTTCCCTCTCGATAACTATCTAGAAGACGATCGGCCCGTTATCAAAGTGCGCCGGAGACGGGAGTCGAAAAAAGCGCTGATGGATAACCTCAAAGCAGGTAAAAT
>CAKZKB010000028.1 GCA_937121005.1 uncultured cyanobacterium
GCGAGAAACCGGGTTTCTACACCCGTTTAGCCTAGCATACCTGAATCCTTACACTAACTGTAACCACGCGAGAGAAGGAAAGATTTGCACGATATTCGGGCCGTGCGCTGTTTGTGATATCATTAACGCTTGGTACAATTACCGATTACCCACTTTTGCGGAAAACACTGGTCACTGGTCACTGGTCACTGGTCACTGAAATCACCCATTACCCAATTGATGAAGATTGCCACTTGGAACGTTAACTCGATTCGGACTCGCCAAACTCAGGTTCTCGACTGGCTGCAACAGCATCCGGTGGAGGTGTTGTGCTTGCAAGAAACAAAGGTTGTCGATGACAGTTTCCCGCGATCGCCCTTTGCAGAAGCGGGCTACGAAATGTGTATTTCGGGGCAAAAATCCTACAACGGCGTAGCCATTTTAAGTCGATCGTCCCTAGAAAATGTAACAGTGGGATTTACGCCAATTTTGGATGCAGAAACCGTCGGCATTTTTGACGACCAAAAGCGACTCATCGCGGCCACTGTGGACGGCATTCGCATTATCTCGGTGTACGTTCCCAATGGTGGCGCTTACGACAGCGACAAGTATCATTATAAGTTACAATGGCTGCAATTGCTGCGCCAATATTTAGAGAGTTCCATTGACAAATATCCGAACTTGTGTATTTGCGGGGATTTTAATTTAGTTCCCGACGATCGCGACATTCACAAACCCGCGCGACCGCAAGATTTTATCGTCGGTACTACCACCGCCGAACGAGAAGCCTTACAAGAGATATTGCCACTCGATCTCGTCGATGCCTTTCGCGAGTTTACCACAGAAGGCGGTCACTACAGTTGGTGGGACTATCGAGCCGCATCCTTTCGCCGCAACGCTGGATGGCGCATCGACCATCATTATATCACTCCTTCGTTGCGCGATCGCGCTGTTGCTTGTATCATTGACAAACAACCTCGCAGCCAAACCAAACCCAGCGACCACGTTCCCGTCATTTTAGAATTAAAATAATTAGCGCCAATAACATGGAAGTTCGCCAGTTCAGCGCCCCAGAAGAAGAGGATCTCTTCGACTATTTTTATCACAAACCCGGAACCGAACCGGGGGTTATTGCGGTCGATCGCGACGCACCGCCATCGGAAGTCGATCTCATCGATTATACCGCCGATCGAGCCGTGCGAGTCACCAATTTATCTCTCGATGAATGTCGCGACTACCTACAGACGGGATCTGTTTCTTGGATCGACATTTCCGGTTTGGGAAGTGCGTCTACACTGAGGCAATTAGGCGAGTTGTTGAACTTACATCCCGTCGCCCTCGAGGAAATCGTTCACGTTCCCCAACGTCCGAAAATTGTAGACTATCGCGATCGCTTGACTGTTGTCACGCAAATGCCCTTACTCAAGGAAAATGGAGAGGGATTTTATCTCGAACAGGTGAGCATTGTCTTAGGAGAAACCTACGTGCTGACAGTGCAAGAAGAACCCGATCGCGATGCCTTCGATCCGGTACGCGATCGCATTCGCACCAACCGTAGCAGTATCCGCGATCGCGGTAACGACTATCTCGCTTACGCACTTTGGGACGCGATCGTCGATGGTTTTTTTCCCATTTTAGAAGCCTACGGCGAACGCATTGAAGAGTTAGAAGACGAGGTAGTTCTCGATCCAGACGAGCAAACTCTCTCTAAAATCTATCAAATTCGCCGCGAATTGTTGGCACTGCGACGAGCTATGTGGCCGCAGCGAGAAGCTATCAATACTCTACTACGAGATGGCAGCCCTTTAATCGGTCAAGACGTACTCGTTTATTTACGAGACTGTTACAATCATGCCGTCCAAATTATTGATATTATCGAAACCTATCGAGAACTGACTTCTGGCTTGATGGATGTCTATTTATCTGCTATGGGAAACCGCATGAATGAGGTAATGAAATTGCTGACTGTGATTTCGACAATTTTTATTCCGCTCACATTTATTGCCGGAATTTATGGCATGAATTTTAACACGGAAGTTTCGCCTTGGAATATGCCAGAATTGAATTGGTATTGGGGCTATCCAGCTTGTTTGGGGGCGATGGCGGTGATGACAGTTGTCATGGTTTATCTATTTTGGCGGCGGGGGTGGTTTGAAAATGCGTCTATGCTGAAAGCGGACGATCGTCCCAAGTCCCGCGATCGATCTCGATAAGATTGAGTATAATTGAAGTGGTGTAGAAATCCGGTTTCTTGCTTATGGCAGACAAGAATCGAGTTTTTCCTTTGAGAAACCGGGTTTCTCGTGCAACCTGAATTCTGACATCGAAACATCGCGATCGCGAACAACTCTCATGGTTCAAACGCCTACAAAACTCATCTCCCTAGAGGAGTTCCTGCAACTCCCAGAAACCAAACCCGCCTGCGAATATAGCGACGGCGAAATCGTTCGTAAAGCTATGCCCCAAGTACAGCATAGCGTCATTCAGTCCGAACTTTCTGCTACTATCAATACAACTCTGAAGAAAACGCGATCGGCACGAGTTTTTATAGAACTTCGGTGTATCTTTGGTGGAAACGCGATCGTCCCTGATATCTCTGTTTTTAAGCGCGATCGCATTCCTAGAGATGCTAACGGTGAAGTCGCCAATGTTTTCTTGTCACCTCCTGATTGGATAATCGAGATTTTTTCTCCAGAAGAAAGTGCGACAAAAACGGTTAAGAAAATATTGCGATGTTTGGAGAACGGTACTCAAATGGGTTGGCTTATCGATCCGAGCGATCGCGCAGTTTTCGTCTATTTCCCCGCACAAAAGCCCGAGTGTTTCGACGAACGCGATCGCCGACTTCCCGTACCTGCGTTCGCCTCTCAGTTACAGCTAACAGTGGGAGAATTGTTTGATTGGTTAGCGGAGTAATTCTTCACTTCGGTGGGTGCAGGTTCTTGGTTCGTGGGAAACTTAAAAAATGTCTACCGTTTACAAATTGCCATTAATTCTATCTCCGCAACCCGAAGGCGGTTATACTATTACCTGTCCGTTACTTCCGGGATTAGTCACGGAAGTCGATCGCCTAGAGGACGTACAAAGCAATGTTTCCGATGCTGTTGCAGCATTGATTGAAGCGTATGAAGCCCTAGAAAAACCTCTCCCAAAAATTTTACAACCTGTATCGACAGATTTGGAGTCTCCAATTTGGTCTGAAACACTAATTTCTATTTCCACTCCATGAGATATCGAGAAGTCGCTAAAAATCAGACAATGGTTTCTCGAATCAACTTCGCCAAGCGATCGCCGCTATTGGGAACCGCTAGAGATGCGGCTTGTTTCGCCATCTTTTCTAGAGGCGATAGCTGTCCGTCACGTTTCGATTTTATCAGTTCCAATACCTTACCTTTCAACTTCTCGGCCGTCAAGTCTTCTTGACGGTAGACGATCGCGGCTCCAACGGCTCCAAAAACCGCCGCATTAAAGGCTTGGTGATCCTCAGCCGCATAGGGGTAAGGAATCAAAATCGAGGGTGTTTTCGCGATCGCCAGTTCGGTTAGCGTCCCCGCACCCGCCCGCGTCACGGCCAGATTTGCCCGTTGCAACAGGCCGGCCATGTTGTCGTAAAACGGCATTTCGATATACTGAGGATGGGAGAAACTACCCACATCAGGATCGTTATTTCCCGTCAAATGAACGAGCCAAGCCCCGGTTTCCAACCACGCAGGTGCAGCTTCACGCACCAGTTTGTTAACCCCGACTGCCCCTTGAGAACCGCCGAAAACGGCAATTAAAGGAACGCCGTCGGGTATGGGAAGATCGAGCGGTGTAGGAGTCAAAAACTGCGATCGCACTGGAGTTCCGGCGTACACGGTTTTTGCCCGTCGCAAATAGGTTTCGGCAGCTTCAAACCCGATCGCCACGCAAGTACACCAAGGACTCAACCACCGCGTCACCTTCCCCGGTAAAGCGTTCGACTCGTGGACGATCGCGGGCAGACCTAAAGTACGGGCGGCGACAATGGCGGGGGCGGCGATATAGCCCCCAGTGGTGAACACGCCGCGAAAATTCCCCTGACGCAGCAGTTTCCGACAGGGCGACACCGCCTTTGTCAAGCGGCTAAAAATTTGTAGCGTACCCGTGCCAAAACGCTGCTGAAAGCCTCCGATATCGAGGGTATGGAGGGGGTAGCGATAGCCCACCAATTCTGTCTCCAAGCGGTTGGGAACCCCCAACCATTCGATGTCGTAGTCGTCTGCAAGGCGATCGGCGGTGGCGAGGGCGGGAAATAAATGCCCCCCGGTTCCGCTAGCGGCGACGAGTAATTTTGGTTTGGCGTGGGATGTCATTTCAACGAACAACGAACAACGAACAACGAACAACGAACAACGAACAACGAACA
>CAKZKB010000029.1 GCA_937121005.1 uncultured cyanobacterium
AGCCAGCAGGCTGCCGACGATCGCCACCAAAGCGATGCCCACTGGAGAGCCGTAAAAACTACCCGCCAGCAGGCCCACGGCCGGTAAACTGGTGGTGGGAACGCGCAACAGGGCCACCAACGGAGCGCTGAGAGCTAGCAACAAGACCAACAGACGATCGCTGCCCGAGGCGCGGGGGTTGAAACGGCGCTCGACAATCAGGAAAATACCGACACCGGCCGTCACCAGGCCGCCAAAGCCGATCAGGCCGGGCCAGTCTACCAGGGTGCGGCGGACGCGGCCGAAGCGATCGAGCAATACGAAATCGGCTTGGGTGATTTCTTCTCCCACTTCAACGATGACTTCGCCTTTTTCGATGGTGACAACCACCGGATCCACCTGCTGGGCGGCTTGTTCGGCGCGGGCGCGGGTTTGTTCGCTATCTTGGATCAGGTTGGGATCGAGTACCGCCAATAGCAGGCGGCGGGCCAGTTTTTGCGCCCCTTTGGGTAGGGCATCGGGCAGTTGCAGGGCAATGGCCCGTCCCAAGAGGTCGTCGGGCAGTCCGGCGGGGATGCCTTGGGCTAAAATTTGCTTGGCCGTGTCTTGGATGTGCGATCGCGCCGCTCTCCACTGGCTGTCGGAGAGGTTGAGAATTTCGGAGGTATAGAAAACATCGTCTTGGGCCGATCGCATTGTTTCGAGCTCGGATCGAGCCCGTTCGTAGCGCGATCGGGCGCGATCGATATCACCTATGAGGCTAGCAAATTCGGTGGTGCTGGCTCGCTCTCGATAGGCTTGCAGTTCTTGCAAAACTCTTTCGACTTCGGCATTCGGCTGTTCGATCAGGTTGACAATGCCGCGATACACGCCTGTGAGCGTGCCTTGGCGGACGGCAGCCAGGGGATCGATTTCGGCGGTATCGTTCTGCGACGTACCGGGTTCGGCGAGCAGTTCGCCGTCGCCGATCGCGTAGCGGATCGCATCCCATTTCCAGGAGGGGACTTGGCGCAAGTAGCGCTGGCTGACGGTTGAGAGGATACCGCGATCGACGAAGGGAAAGGATCCGGCTGTCTCGCGCAGGCGATCGCCTTGTTCGAGCCGTCGTTCTAGGTTCTTGAGGATCTCGCGATCGGTTTCGGCATCGATGGTCAGAATGGGTGTGGTGGCAATGCGAGCGTCGCGACGATTTTCTTCGGTGCTTTTCTCGTCGATGACTTCGGCCGACTCGGGGGCAATGAAGGTCAAGGGGGCGCTCATTCCCACGTCCAGTTCCGGTTGGTTGTAAAATCGCTGGCCGATGGTGCCCGTCAGACAAGCGACTGCCACCGCCACCGATAGGGGACGAGGGAAGCCAGAACGCTTGCGAGCGCTCGCGTCCGCTACCGGAATGGTTTGGGCAAACTGTCGCCAGCGCCCTTGGATTTGCCGCCCGAGAGAATGCAGCCCTTTCATACAACCTACTGGGTGTTAAAGGCGATCGCGGGAACGCCGCAGCGAGTCCCGCAGTCTTTATTATAAAACTGACTGTCGAGACTTGCAGCGTTGGATCTTCTAAGTTGGTATGCTTAGCAGCAACGCGCTATTTTGTCAAGCCCGAAAATGTTACGAAATGCGATCGGCGATCGGGGGGCGATCGCCGGAATGACTCCCGAACCCCGCACAAGCACAAGTTTCAATGAGCAATTATCAATTATCAATGAGCAATTATAGAGGGAAAATTGAGTAGAGCTTATTGTTCATTGCTCATTGTCGTATTGTTCATTGATGGCGGTTTCCGTCCCTGATAGGGATGTGAGTAGAAAAAGGCGTGAGCTACGATCCGTCCGAAATTGTCTACGAAGTTTCCGTCCCTGATAGGGATGTGAGTAGAAAAAGTAAAATTTTCCTACGAGAACTCAATTGAAATTGAAGGAGGTTTCCGTCCCTGATAGGGATGTGAGTAGAAAAAGCCTCCGTAGCGTCTTCCGTCAAATTGACGTGGCTAGTTTCCGTCCCTGATAGGGATGTGAGTAGAAAAAGACGAAACCCCAGGTTTCGTCTGGATGCCCCTATAAGCTGTTTCCGTCCCTGATAGGGATGTGAGTAGAAAAAGTTTCGACTGGGGACGTGTTCTCCCAGTTCGGCCTTGTTTCCGTCCCTGATAGGGATGTGAGTAGAAAAAGAAAAATGTTTCGTAAAACTCTGCCTTTTTCTTTGTTGTTTCCGTCCCTGATAGGGATGTGAGTAGAAAAAGCTCTCACTGGCACTGGACGACGGAGCAACCACAATTGTTTCCGTCCCTGATAGGGATGTGAGTAGAAAAAGCATTGACAGCGGCGACGTTGATAGTCATCTTTATGGAGTTTCCGTCCCTGATAGGGATGTGAGTAGAAAAAGCTTCTATACATATTCCGAGTGCAAAGACGCTCGGAAGGAAAAGTTTCCGTCCCTGATAGGGATGTGAGTAGAAAAAGACGTAATCTAGTTCGCGACGCCGCAAACTACTACTGTTTCCGTCCCTGATAGGGATGTGAGTAGAAAAAGATCCGAGGAAGAAGATTCCGAGGAAGAAGATTCCGAATCGTTTCCGTCCCTGATAGGGATGTGAGTAGAAAAAGGCTCGGCTTCTGGAAGCCGCTTCTGGCCTGAGTTTCAGGTAGGCATTTTGGAGGGATAGCAAAAATGGGTCAAATAACTGGGAATATTTCTCAGTTACCCCACTGCTGACAGGCTTCAAAGCAAGCGCCTGAAAGGGATTGGAGGGATACAACGATAGAATGCAGGTTTCAGCCGCTACCCGTATCCCTCCAAGAAGAACAAGTTGACAGATTTGCCGACTTGTGGTATGCAAGCGCAATCGCGTTTCATCTCTACAGTGGTGAGATTTGGAAACAACGCGATTCGCGATTTTGTGGATCCGCTTATATTCAGTTGTCAAGGTTCTGTTAGTCAAACCCTATCCCTAGCAGTGAGATAGAAGAAGACTACGACAGCACAAACCCGAAAACCAGCATTGAAAAACTGGTCACTGGTCACTGTCGAACTGGTCACTGATTGACCCCTATGGGGTTTGAGCAAGAAAAAAGATATATCCGTAGGATAAGCGCGATCGCGCCATGCTGTCAACCCCTGAAATGTTACGAAATGCGATCGCCCCCACGAGACTACATTCGTTCGAGTACCTCAATACCCAACAGGGACAACCCCAATTTTAACGTCCGGGCGCTGAGATCGCACAAAACGAGCCGCGAGGTGCGCTCGGGTTCTTCTGAGGTTAACACGGGACAGCGATCGTAAAATTGATTGTACTTTTGGCTGAGTTCGTAGAGGTAGTTACAGAGTCGGTTTGGCATCAATTCCGACTCCACTTCTCGTACCACGTCGCTAAAGCTGAGAATGTGCTTGGAAAGGGTTAGTTCTTCCTCCGCTTCTAGGATAACTTTACCCGATCGCAGGTCATCGCGATCGACATTTCCTTTGCGTTCGATGCTGCGAACTCGGGCGTAGGCGTAGAGGAGATAGGGGGCCGTATTGCCTTTGAGATCGAGCATTTTATCGTAACTAAAACTGTAGTTGCTGGTACGATTTTGGCTCAAATCGGCATATTTGACGGCGCTAATTCCGACCACTTTGGCAACGCGATCGATGAATTCTGGACTTTCAGTGCGATCGTCGGCTTCTAGGCGTTGTTCTAAGTCTTTACGGGCGCGATCGACCGCTTCTTCGAGTAAGTCGCGCAGGCGAACGGTTTCCCCGGAACGGGTTTTAAATTTCTTGCCTTTGTCATCCAAAACTAAACCGAACTGGACGTGCACCGCTTCGATTTGTTCGGGCAACCATCCCGCTTTTGCTGCTACCTGGAACACCTGCGCCAAGTGGGTACTTTGCCCCATATCGACCACGTAGATGACGCGATCGGCCTTATCTTCTCGCACCCGATAGCGCAGCGCCGCTAAATCTGTTGTGGCATAATTGTAACCGCCGTCAGACTTCTGCACGATAAGCGGTAACGGGTTGCCTTCTTTGTTGGTAAACCCGTCTAAAAAGACGCACTTGGCTCCTTCATTTTCTTCGAGTAACCCTTTTTCATCTAACTCAGAAATGACATCGGGCAACATGGAATTATAAAACGATTCGCCGCGTTCGGTGAGGTCGATATCGAGCCAGTCGTAGATGTCTTGAAACTCGCGCCGGGAGCGATCGCAGAGCAATTTCCAGGCTTTTAAGCGGCGATCGTCTCCAGTTTGTAACTCCACTACCGCTTGCCGCGATGCCTTTTGAAACTCTTCGTCTGCATCGAAACGCTTTTTGGCTTGCTTATAAAATGCCACCAAATCGCCCATTTCTACCGAGTCGGGATCGGCTAGCGCTTGCGGGTACACCTCTTCTAAATAAGTAATCAACATCCCGAATTGCGTGCCCCAGTCGCCGACATGGTTGAGGCGCAAAACGTCATGTCCTAAAAACTCTAAGCTGCGGGCAATGCTATCGCCAATAATGGTCGATCGCAAGTGTCCCACGTGCATTTCTTTGGCAATATTGGGGCTGGAAAAGTCGATAACAACGCGCTGCGGCGATGCGGGTTCGACTCCCAGGCGATCGTCCGTTTGGATGGCTTGCAGTTGCGCTTCTAAAAAGGCGCGATCGAGGCGCAAGTTAATAAATCCCGGCCCGGCGATTTCCGGTTCTTCACAGAGATCGCCGACTTCCAGATGCTCGACAATTTTAGCCGCAATGTCTCGCGGTTTTTGCTTCAATGGCTTAGCCAGAGACATGGCGACGTTAGCTTGATAGTCGCCAAACTTGGGGTTACTCGCGGCGACAACCAACGGATCGGTTCCGGCAAATTCATCTCCGAACGCCGACACCAGGGCGCGATCGAAACGAGTTCTTAAGTCTTGAAGAATTGAAGGCATTCGCAATCAAATGAGGCTGTAGGGGCTAAGTAGTAGGTTGGGTGTCGTTCCTCCACCCAACGCAATTGATGGCAGTTGTTGGGTTTTCATGCTTCAACCCAACCTACACCTGACCTCCAGAATACATGATGTAGATCCCGTGTAGGGGCGATTCGCGAATCGCCCCTACATTGGGTGTTTCCCCTCGTTTCCCTCGTTGCGTTCCTCTGGGGCGCAACGAACTGTGGAGGCTCCGCCTCCATTTTACATGAGGCAGAGCCTCACAATGACGTTCCCTGGCAGAGCCAGAGGAACGAGGGGGAAATCGGTTATAGTAATTGAATGGGTGAAACTATTCGCCTGCGGGGGGAATGGCTTCGGGAGGCGGTGGCGTAGGAGACGGCGATCGCATTTGGGAAAATGCCAGCCAACCCACTAACCCAGCCAGGAAAAAGGCCACGAAACTGCCTACCAAACTGAGTAAGAACGGCGGTACTTCTTGGCGGGGACGGCGACGGCGACGGGACAGGGGCACAGTCGTCGGTTCTTCGGTTTGGCTTTCGCCTTCAGTGTACAGCAAGTTCTTCGACGACTCGGACATCTCCGTATCGGGTAGTCCCACTTCCGTTGTCCGCGTTTCGGTAGCGGGTGGCGAAAATAGCTTCAACTCTCCGGGAGAGAGGCGCAAATAAGTCATTACCAGAGTAGCGTTGTCGTGACCGTTGTCGCGGTTAGCCCGATCGACCCACGATCGCGCTGCGTCTTCCAGTGACAGTTCCCCACTCAAGACTTGCGGGACGATATCGGCGTGCGATCGCTCCACCAAATCGTTATCGCTGATGCCATCGGAACACAGCAGCAAGATCCCATCTTCATCAAAGATAAACCGATCGATCTTCGGCCGCAACAGTTCCCCGTCGCGAGTTCCCAAGGCTTGGGTTAACGCTCCTGCATCGTACCGCGCTAGGGCTTCGCGATACAAGCTGCGCCCCAGACGGACTTCCCGCGTGGCGATATCGTCGTCGAGAGTGAGGCGGCGACAGGCGGTTTTCGTAACCCAATAGGCGCGACTGTCGCCCACGTTAGCCAGATACAGTTCGCGGGATCTGCTATCCTCGGCTAAGGTTTGCTCCACTAAAACTGCCATCACCAATGTTGTCCCCATTCGCTGTTGGGACTCCCGTTCTTGCGCGTCGTTTTGGGCCGCGATCGTGTTGTTGGCGACCCGGATCGAGGCGGCCAGTTGTTCGGCGATCGCGCTTGGAGACAGGGGTTCGGGTTCTTTTTGGATTTCTTGACCGAATACTCGCAGTTGCAGCGTCAGGGTTTGGACGGCCATTTGGCTGGCCACTTCGCCGCCTTCGTGGCCCCCTACACCGTCGCAGAGAAGGGCGAAGATCGGGCCGTCGCTATTTTGCGCTTCTTCGGCAGTAGGATAGTAGGAGTCTTCGTTGCGATCGCGCTGCGGCCCGGCATAGGTGCGTCCCGCCAAACCCAGGCGTAGCGGTAGTTTGGCCGAGTGTTGCAAGACTAAGGCGTTCAGCGATCGCTCAATTTCGTCGCTGTCCACTCCCGGTTCCTGCATGGCGAAACAAATATTTTTAATCGGTTGGGCCACCTCTTCTCGGGCGCGATCGACCCATTTTAGCCATACGAAGGCCAGATCTTTTAACGACTTGGCCATAGTGGCGGGTTGCAGTTCCAGCATCCGTACCCACTCCCCTTCCACGCTCAAGTTCTCCGGATCCAAGAGACTGGCGGCCACATTCAATTCCGATAGGGGTCGCCACAATGAGAGAATTTGCCACAACCAATAGACTTGGCGAAAGGCCGAGGCATTTTCCCAAGCATCGGCGATCGCGGGGAAGAGTTCCCCTTCGGCATCGATGGGGGCGTTTTCGAGCAGTAAAATAGAGGCCCCATCTTTGGCCCACTGGGCGTAACCGAAGGCTTCCGGGAGGTGGAAGCGGTAAGGCGACAGTTTCAGATAGGGCAAAATCTCGTCGGGCGGAGTCGCCGGACAGTGGGGGACGATGTTTGGTTGCGTGTCTTCCCAAATTTGCGGGGCGACGACTCGATAGCGATCGGCGATCGTCTGTCCGACGGGAACTTTGGCAGCCAGCGGCCCCACCGCCCGCAAGAAGCTACGGGGGCGATCGACGGGTGGGGGTTGGCGATCGAAGAGTTTGTTGAGCAGCACGGCAGACGCGATCGAACGGTTCCCTCTATTTTGACATACTCGCACCCCCAGATCGAAGATGGCCGTATCTTCCCAAGACCGCGATCGCGTTTTGCCATATTTTTGGAGTGGACAGAACGGCGCGATCGTCCCTATTCTTAATATATACATCTCCCCCAATCCGAGCGCCAACCATGCCCAAACGCCCTCTCGATCGCGAAACCTACGATCGCCTCAAAGCCGAAGCCAAAGCCCCCTACAAAGGTTTGCGAAAATTCGTTTACGGAACCTGTGCTGCTTCCGGTCTCATTGGGGCGGTGGTGTTTTTATCGCAATTATTAGCGGGGCGAGATGTGGCCTCGGCGTTTCCTAATTTTGCCTTACAAATCGGAGTCGTCGCCTTGATGGTGTGGCTGTTTCGCCTCGAATCAAAGTAGGGGAAAATAAAACGTTTTCCGTTGTCGCCAGGAGAATACCGCGATCGCTTGGAGGCGATAGCGACGTATTTGAACGGGTGGGGAGAAGACGATCGCGTTCGGGACTACATTCGGGAAACCTGCGATCGACCTCGGTTGGGGAAAGCCGTGACGATCGTCTTGGATTTGGGCGGCCGGGCTTCGGAGTGGTTTGTGGAGTAGTATAATATTCGTCTGTGTAGGGGCGATTCGCGAATCGCCCCTACAGTTCCATTAATAATCGACATATTAGAAGGCAATATTTGTCACATCGAGGATTTTAGTATGCTAGAATGGTTAACTGTCTCAACAAGTGTGGAGTTAGGGAAAATGGCCTTTGAACAGGTTCTAAATCTGGCTGGATCTGTTTTGAATGGATATATTGAAGATTTCTTCAAAAGTTGCCTCGGTAGCAGCGTGGATCGGCTCAACACTGCATTTTTGAGAACACCAATGGCGGAGGCGATTGGAGTCTTTATTCGCGAATGTGTTCAAGAACTTAAGTTAAATAATGTTCTTGATACGAGTATTGAACATCACTACAAGAGAGCTATGAAGCAGTTTGTTTGCGATCGTGCTGTTGGATCTATTCTGGGTCAAGCATTTCAGAGAAGCTGCGATCAAATTGATTATAAACGGTTAAAAACCATTTGGGAGGAAAAAGGATTGGGTGTTGGATGGGATTTCCCATCTGAAGACTTTCGTTGGCGTAGAGTTGCCCAAAAATATGTTGATGAGGTCAAAAATATCATCAGGGCGAATCCAGAACTGCGAGCGCTACTGGAAACCAAACTGCTTGAAGAAATTGCTCGCAACACTGCGGAGATTTCACCGGGTTTCGATGTTAATAAATATCGAGAGAGATTGCAGCGTAGCTACGGTTATCTCAAATCGTACGCTCTAGACAGCACCGATCGCGTCGATTCTATCAAGTTATGGAATATATTTATCGAGCAAACTGTACGCGAAGCTGTACCGCCAACGCGCTACGATCTGCCTGTCGATTTGAAACGCCAACTACAAGAAAAGGGGTTACTCGACGATGACTTGTCGCCAGAAGCGATGGAACGCTATCGTCGCGATTATTTTCAACAACCATCGCGTAAAGTGTTTGAGGCGATCGCGAATACTCAACGAACAGTTATTTTAGGCGATCCCGGATCGGGAAAATCGAGCCTCCTGCAATATCTAGCCTTAAAATGGGTAGAAGGTGAAACAGAAACCCTACCCTTGTTAATTGAGTTGCGACAGTTTGAGATTTCAAACTCCTCAGACTTTCTCGAATTTTTCCATTGCGGACGAGGTGCAGACTGGCAGTTCGATCGCCAAAAACTTCACCAATATTTATTGGACAATTCCACTCTCGTCATGTTTGATGGTTTGGATGAAATCTTCGATCGCGCTCGTCAAGTTGCCATCATTAAACATATACAGCGTTTTTCTCTAACATATCCCCAAGCGCGTATTTTAGTCACTTCTCGCATCGTTGGTTATAACCCAGAACCGTTACAACACAGCGAATTTCACCATTTCACAATTCAGCCTTTAGAAAAGGATGAAATTCACACGTTTGTCGATGACTGGTACAAACTCTCAATGGGAGACGACAGCGAGAAAAAACGACTCAAACAACGCTTAAAAGAGGCGATCGATACTTCTCCAGCCATTGCCAATTTAGCAGACAATCCTCTACTGTTGACGATGATGGCTATTTTGAATCGTCGTCAGGAGTTACCTCGCGATCGGGCCGATCTGTACGACCAGGCTTCGCGAGTGTTACTGTATCATTGGGATGTAGAACACAAGCAGTTGCAGTTGCCTTTAGACACGATCGGACGGCGAGAAAAACAGGAGATGCTGCGTCTGATTGCTTACGAAATGCAAGCAGGAGAAGAGGGGTTGAAGGGGAACGCGATCGACGCAGGGAACCTAACCCGGATCTTGACAAGCTATTTGCGCGATTGCGGGTTTAGCGAACCCCGCGAGAAAACAAATCGGTTAATTCAACAGTTGCGGGAACGGAATTTTATCCTCTGCTATCGCGGTGCGGATACCTACGGATTCGTCCATCGCACTTTCTTAGAATACTTCTGTGCGTTGGAGATTGTCAATCGTTTTGAAAGCGAGCGTACTCTTTCTTTTGAACAGTTGCGAGATGAGGTATTCGGACAACATTGGCACGACGAAACTTGGCACGAGGTACTCAGTCTAATTTGTGGATCGCTCAATGCTAAGTTTGCAGAAGAAATGGTTCTTTTCTTGCTTTCTCAGGATCGCGATCGCAACGAGTTTTTAGAACAAGAGCGGTTACAATGGCAAGATAAGCGGTTAGTCCCCGATGGATTGACTCATGTTTTTCTTGCAGCATACTGTTTTTCAGAAATTCGTCATCCTAGTGAATCTGTTGCTTGTCAGCTACTTCAAAGGCTCAAGGAGGAAACCTGCGAAAAAGATGGCATTAAATTAGATTTAGATACTGCTGAAATGGTCTGCTTTTCCATAGCAGAGAATTTTAAGTACAAACTCGGTGCTTTCCAATGGTTAAAGGAGCGGATCGAGTTTACGGATGATTATGTCATTTTGACTGCTGCGATACTAGCCATATCTTACTTTTTTAAAGACGATCCGGAAACTTTACCCTGGTTAAAAGAGTGTATGTCTCATCCCTATTGGGGAGTCAAACGAGCAGCAATATGGGCCATACAATTTAATTTTAAGGGATTTCCTGAAGTTATCAATTCAGACTTTTGCAGTTTCCTCAAAGAGTGTGCAGAACTTGAGGATGACGAACATGGAGAGGTTCGCTACACCTCTGTGGGAGCAGTCGCGAGTTTATTTAGTCACGATCCAGAAACATTGTATTGGCTAAAACATTGCATTGAAAATGGCACATATCAAGGTGTTCGCGTTCGGGCGATAAAAGAGATATTAACGTATTTCAAGCCTAGTCCTGAAATCCTGAGCGTTCTCATTAAAGCCGTTCGATCGGATTCTGATTGGGTTGTACGAGGAGAAGCGATCGACCAAATATCGGATAACTTCGCTGTCGATAATGAAATTCTTGCTCTATTTTATGACATTGCTCGAAACGATCCATATCAGTACGATCCAGATGAATATCGATGGGGTGAAAATCCGAGGAAAATAGCATTG
>CAKZKB010000030.1 GCA_937121005.1 uncultured cyanobacterium
GGATTTACAGGTTCAGTTGTACCTTGCCGAACAGGTCTTGTATCTACCCGGTACTCCAGAGTTCTTGTCTGGCGGGTAATAGTGCCGTACTCAGCTAATTTAAGTATAGCACATTGTTGCCCGCCGCTAACTATCGATTCACCTGACGATAGAATCGTAGGATGCGCGGCGGTTCTGCTCAACTCCGGCCAGAATTCATCCGCTTCTCCCAACTCCACACGGTATTGTAAAGTAACATGGCCACCGTCATCGGCCCGACACCACCGGGAACCGGAGTAATAAAACTCGCCACCTCGCGCACGCCATCGAAATCCACATCGCCTACCAAGCGATCGCCCACCTTATTAATACCCACGTCAACAACCGTCGCCCCCGGTTTCACCATTTCCGCCGTCAGCAACCCCGGTTTCCCGGTAGCGGCGACGACAATATCCGCATTGCGAGTTACCGCAGCCAGATCCGCCGTCCGCGAATGGGCGATCGTCGGCGTAGCATTGGCATTCAGCAGCATCAACGCCAGAGGTTTGCCCACTAAAATACTGCGTCCGATGACAACTGCATTTTTGCCGGCCGGATCGATGTCGTACTCTTGCAGCAGGCGCATGACTCCGGCGGGCGTGCAGCTTTGCAGCCCTTCCTCGTTGCGTACCAAGCGCCCCAAATTCGCCGGGTGCAGTCCGTCAGCATCTTTGTCGGGTCGGATCCGGTGTAGCAAGGCGATCGCGTCTAAATGCGCCGGAAGGGGAAGCTGAACCAGGATCCCATCAACGCGATCGTCCTGGTTGAGTGCGTCGATCGCCGTTTCCAGTTCCCCTTGAGTCGTTTCGGTGGGAAAATGACGGCCGAATGAGGCAATACCGACTTTTTGGCAGGCTTTTTCCTTGTTGCGAACGTAGACTGCACTGGCGGGGTCGTCGCCTACCATCAATACCGCCAACCCCGGCGGGCGATCGGCTGGGGTTTCCAGGCGCGATCGCAGTTGGTTGCGGATGGTTTTAGCTAGGGCTTTTCCGTCTAAAATTTGATCGCTCATCGCACGCATGGGTAGTCCGCATTCTAGGTTACAACAAAATGAAGCACGGATCGTTTGACTCTAACACTATGGCTCCTCGCTGCGGGCGCAAACAACATTTGCTGCGGCTGAGTCTGGAGAGAATATTAATTTTAGGGGCGATCGGGACGATCGCGATCGCGGTTTTATCCAGTTGCGGTGCGGTTCCCGGTTTCGAGATCGAAACCACTCCCATCGCTGACATTACCAGCGAGACCTCAACGGGCAACACCGTCTACGTGGGCGGTACAATCGTGACGATTGCCCCCTTTCTCGAGGGCGGCGCGTATCAAGTTCAAGACGAAACCGGGGCAATTTGGGTGCGAACGGATTCTGAGTTGCCAGAAATGGGAGCAACGGTTTTAATTAAAGGCGAGCTTGCTTATGAAACTGTCAACATGGGAAATCTCGACTTTGGGGAAGTGTACGTTATCGAGAAGGAGAAACTCGCATCCGATGGCTAAAACAGAAGTTGCTCTGGCTATTTTACACCAAGGCGATCGCTTTTTGTTGCAACTGCGCGACAACATCCCCGGCATTGTCTATCCGGGCTATTGGGGCTTTTTTGGCGGTCATCTCGAACCCGGAGAAACCCCAGAAGTTGCCCTGCGCCGAGAGGTTTTAGAAGAGATCCGCTACAACATCTCTAGTTTTACCCCTTTCAAAAGCTACGAATACGACGACATCAAGCGGCATTTTTTCTCCGTACCCCTTGCTGTCAGTTTAGACAAGTTGGTACTCGAGGAAGGATGGGATATGGATCTGTGGACACCGGAGGAGGTTCGACGGGGCGAAAAATACTCAGTCAAAGCGGGAGAAGTTCGCCCTTTGGGTACGCCGCACCAGCAGGTTTTGCTCGAGTTTATCCGTTCCTAGAAGAGGTAGTTTCATCGGCTGTTTTCATCGATCGCGAAGCAACGACATCAACCCCGGTATCGAATACGTTGGGTAAGACAATATCGCCGCGATCGATGGGTGCTTGCAAGCGCAGCGATCGCAGTTTTTGACACAGTTCGATCGTCTTGTCTTTAGGAATGGCAGCAGTGGTACGCACGGGCAACCGCGCCCACAAACCGTTATTAATAGCGACTGTTGTTGTCACCATGCGCTGCGGTTCGGTATGCTCTTGTTTGGCATATTGTTCGCCGCGCCTGCAACTGAAACCGCGCACTTCGACAATTTCTTTGGCTTCGTTTTCTTCTACCTCCAAGCGGCAACCCATAGGGCAGCCAATACACAGGTAATTGCTGATTTCGGAGGCAGTAGACTCGTGAGTTTGTGTAGTCATTTCAACGAACAATGAGCAATGAACAATGAACAATGAACAATGAACAATGAGCAATATCTCGGGATGAAACCGGAGGTTTGTATCTACCGATATGCTCAGTTATCGATAAGTATCGATGTTTTTTGCGGGAAAAATGGGAGTGAGACGCTTCGTAGGGGCTAAGCATTCGCACAAGTTAACGAACGATTCTACCGATAACTAAACATGGTGAATGCTTCGCCCACCCAGGTGTAACAGATTGTAGCACTGTAACCCCGTGAGGTTTTTTGGGACACTTAAGAAGCAGTGGGAACGATGTCCACTTTCAAGGTATCGCCGTGAAACTCGTGTAAGAAACGAGGGCGAACTTTGAGGTTAACCATTTCCGCCGGGAAAACGTAGCGCAATTTTTTCTCATACACTTCTCCTAAATTTAAAACGCTGGCTTCTAAGGGTTTGCGAACCCGCATATAAACGGTATGTTCGCGATCGCTCGAAATTGTATGAGGCACGCAATAGGCAACATTTTCCCCTGGAACCAAACGAATGTTATCCTCTGGCGGTTGTTGTTGCGTCGCATATAAACCCGCATTGCGTCCAGCGAGTAAGGCTTCTTGGCTGACAAAATCAACTAAGTCGTGAATGTGTACCACATTTCCGCAGACGAAAACCCCATCCATTGACGACTCCATTGTACTGCGGACGATCGGCCCTCGCGTCACCGGATCGATGCGTAAATTTAACTGTCGTGACAGTTCGTTTTCGGGAATTAAACCAATGGAAAGCAACAAGGTATCGCAGGGAATATCCCAACTGCGACTCATGTCTGGCGTAAAGGTTTCATCGACAGGGGCGACGGTGACTTTTTCTAAGCGATCGCTGCCGTGAATTTCGACAACCGTGGTAGACAAATGCAAGGGAATGTTATAATCGTGCAAGCACTGAACGATGTTGCGGTTTAAGCCATTGGCATGGGGCATAATTTCAAACACCCCCGCTACTTCTAACCCTTCTAAAGTCAGTCGCCGCGCCATGATTAAACCAATGTCACCCGAACCGAGAATCACGGCTCGCTTGCCCGGTAAATAGCCTAACATATTGACGAACTTTTGCGCCAAACCTGCGGTTAAAACCCCAGAAGGACGACTTCCAGGCGTGCGAATGGCTCCCCGAGTTCGCTCGCGTGCGCCCATGGCTAAAACCACTGCTTTCGCCGAGACAATTTCCACGCCGCGATCGCTCGACATGAGTTTAACTCGCTTGTCTTTATCGATATCGAGAACGTAGGTATCGGTGGCGAGATCGACTTCGGTTTCGAGTACCTTTTCTAAGAACCGTTGCGCGTATTCTGGCCCGGTGAGTTCTTCTTTGAAGTGTTGCAAACCGAAACCGGGGTGAATGCACTGTAATAAAATTCCTCCAGCTTCTTTTTCGCGATCGACAATTAAAACGCGATCGGCCCCCATTTCTTTTGCACCTAAAGCCGCCGCCATTCCCGCCGGGCCACCACCCACGACAACGACATCGTATTCGGGTTTTAAATGTTGAGTTTCTGCGGTAATCATTTGATGTCTTCCCTAGCTAGTGGTTGCAGTGGTTGGGGTTCATTCTTCAACCCAACCTACAACTATGTCGCCGTTAATTCGGTTCGAGGTTTAACCACCCAAGACTCGCCGCCGCGTTTGGTAATTTCGGGAATGGGAACGTCCATTTTTCGCGATAGTAATTCCATGCAGCGAGAGGTACAAAAACCGCCCTGACAGCGACCCATTCCGGCCCGCGTCCGAAATTTTATGCCGTCGAGGGTTTTCGCACCGCGATCGATCGCGTCGAGAATTTCCCCTTCGGTAATTAACTCGCAGCGACAGACAATTTGCCCGTAACTGGGATTTTGGCGCGCCAGTTCGATTTGCTTTTCGGTTGGCAACGAGGCAAAATGGATGGGTTTGGGAACCGCAGGCTCGAAGTCATCTTTAAGGGACATCGACAGTCCTTCGTCGCGGATAATGTCGGCAACTAAAGTCGCGATCGCCGGGGCAGCAGTGAGTCCGGGGGACTGAATTCCCGCCACGTTAATAAAGCCTTTTTTGCTGGTCGTTCCGATGATAAAATCTTCACCATCGGCGACGGCTCGCAGTCCGGCAAATTCGGCAATACAGTCGCGGGCGCTAATACCGGGAACGACATTTCGCACAAAGTCAAATACTTGTTGACCTCCAGCACTGCTGGTGGCTAAATTGTATTTATCTTCCACCATTTCGGCGGTCGGCCCGACCATTAGCGTGCCGTCGAAAGTGGGAATCACCAAAATGCCTTTAGAAACGGGAGTCGGACAAGGGAAAATGACCCGTTTAACCAGACCGCACAAGCGCTTGTCGAGCAGGTATTCTTCCCCCTTGCGGGCGTGAATGCTAAAGGTGCGAACTCCGGCGAGTTCGGCAATGCGATCGGCGAAAACACCAGCCGCATTGATGACAAAGCGGGTGCGATACTCTTTTTTGGGAGTCTGTAAGATCCAGGTGTTGTCCGGGCCTTCAGTAATACTTTGGACGGGACTGCTGACGAACAAATTTAAGCCGTTGAGGACAGCATTTTCGATCAGATTAAAGCAGGCTTCGTAGGGGTTGACAACTCCGGTGGTGGGGGCAAACAGAGCCGCGATCGCGTTTTCGCTGAGGCTCGGTTCTTCTTGTTGCAAGCGATCGCGATCCCACAGTTCTAAGCCGGGAACGCCTTTTTTTTCGCCCTGTTCTTTTAGGGCGTTTAAGGTGGGAAGTTGGTCTTCAGCTAGGGCGACTGTGAGTTCGCCAATACGACGAAAACCGAATCCGAGTTCGTCCGCTAGCGGATCCCAAAGTTGGTTTCCTTCCCACTCTAATTTGCCTTTTAAGCTATCGGGCGATCCGTGATGTCCACCATGAATGATACCGCTATTGGCTTTGCTAGTGCCGAAGCCAACTTCGATTTCTTTTTCGAGTAAGGCGACGTTTATCTGATAGCGAGAGAGTTCTCGGGCAATGGTACACCCGATCGCGCCTCCGCCAATAATAGTGACATCGTAAAGCACGATTTTCACCGTTCGTTCGACTAGAGCGATCGCACGCGATCGCCTCTGGTTCTAGTGTAAAAGAAAACTTCCAGTTATGGGAGGAAACTACACGATCTCTTAACACGGCGATCGAATTTTACAGAGGGGATAGGAACGCGATCGCCCTCCCTACCATGGCTTGACCGACTTGAGAACTCGGTGTTAAGTTTTGATAAGTAAGCCTGCAAGCTAAGCAACCTTTTTGTTTTTTAAATAAGAAAATGTTGTATTTCCATCTTTATGATGTAAAATAGAAGGATCGAAGCTCCGTATCTTGACACTTTTCCGATCTCCTAACACTGAGAATCGTGCAAATACAAGACCTAGATACGGGAAATCTATTTCCGACTCTAAGACTCCGGCTGAGCGCCAGAGGTATTGTTCATTGCTCATTGCTCATTGAAATGATTTTAGGAATCGATCGACCTATAGACCAAAATCTCCTAAACTTTGACGAGTTTCTATCTCGTTATGGTAGCGACAACCGCTACGAACTCATTGACGGAGAGGTGTTTGATTTGGAACCCACCGGCCGACACGAAGAAGTTGCAGCTTTCCTGACCACAAAACTTTGTGTTGAGATCGATCGCGCTAACTGGCCTTGGTTCGTTCTTCAGCGTTGTTTATTTCGTCCTGCTAATACGAAAATGACGGCGTTTCGTCCCGATGTTGCTTTTATCGATCGCGCCGAACGGTCTAAAAAGCCATTGTGGGACGATCGCTCGATTCTAACCAATGGAAATTCGTTTAAATTTGTCGCAGAAGTTGTGAGTGGCAACTGGCAAAACGATTATGCTCGCAAACTTGAGGATTATGCAGCTTTAGGCATTGCTGAATATTGGATTGTAGACTATATTGGACTTGGAGGGATTCTATATATTGGCAAACCCAAACAACCCACCCTTTCGATCTGCACTTTAGTCGATGGAGAGTACAATATTCAATTGCTGCGAGGCGATCGTCCGGTGAACTCTGCGACGTTCCCCAACTTAAACTTGACGGCCGATCGCCTGTTGGGAGGAGAACGGTAAAGTAACGTCTCTTAATATTACTTGAATACTTACGAGGAAAGTCCCAAGCGATCGGAACCCTCGACAAGATATGCTAGAGTTGGGGAGAGTGGAGACGATCGCGACATGACGGAGTTTATCAAACTGCTGCTCGGCCCGGCTTTAAGCGTAGCGATCGGCTTCTTAATCAATAAGATCTCCGATCGCTTTCAGTGGAACTTGCCCCTGTTTTTGCTCGGGTGGATCGTCGTTTCCTTCTGCTTGCTATCGGCGAGTTGGCTTGTCACCGCAGAGGAACATCATCTGTGGTTAACTCGGATCGCGATCGGGGCGTTATGTTTGTTTTTCCTGCACCTTGCTTACGCTTGGGGAAAAAGCGATCGCGGTGGGAAAAACGTCCCCAGTTCTCGCGAGTTGCTGTTGCGTCAGGTGCGATCGGAAGTGTGGGGACGATTGGAGAAATCCCTACACAACCAAACCCCCATTATTCTAAACCTGGAAACCGCCCCGAGTCAAGTGCGCAAACCCTGGGAATACGAGGTCAAAATTGGCGACAAACCGCAGGAGAAGTTACCCGCAGGGATGAAAGTCAGTCGCATTTATGTCGATCGCGCGATCGGGGGGCGGTTATTGATTTTAGGCGATCCGGGTTCGGGGAAAACCACGACGCTGCTACAGTTGGCTTTGTTTCCATTAACGGGTAGGGTGCGTCACGCGGACGGAAAATGCAAATCATTGTCAAATCAATGGTATTTCCGCGTAACGCACCATCCACAAAATCCTGGTTAAATACACATATTGACGAAATTTGTCGGTGATGTGGTGCGTGGCGGCAATGTCAATATTTGTGTTAAAATCGATTGTCTATCTACGCCGCCACACACCCTACCGGGATTTTTAATTTTTAATTTTTAATTTTTAATTGGAACCTGGTGCGTGGCGGTAATGCCAATATTTGTGTTAAAATCGATCGTCGATCCATGCCGCCACACACCCTACCAGCTGTGGTTGCAAAATCACCTAAGCCGAAACCGCCGTACTCAGAAAATCGGCCAGCCATTGACGAACCCGATAGGTGGCGCGACAGTCATCTTCATTGTACTCGATAATGGCATCGAGATAGGATCGATCGCCCGTTTCTAACCAGCGATCGTACCAACAAATAGACTGGGCTCCACTGGCTGAAGCATCGCGCCAAGAAAATCCCATCCATTGTGCTAAGGTTTTAAGGGAATAGTTTTCGACGGGTAACACCACAGCGCGATCGATCCACTCGCGCATATCGACACAGCGATCGATCGTATCTTGCCATTGCGTGGCGGGGGTTTTGTAGCGCTTTCCTAGCTTGCGAATGGTCTTGGTTTCGTAGTCGCCAAAGTGGAAAATAGGGGCGTGGGGATAGCGATCGACCAGTTGCAGAAATTCGTGCCAAACGCGCTCTTCTTCTTCGGGATTTTCGGCGACAAACGCATAAAATTTCTCGCTGTTGTGGCGGCGATCGACGACGAAAACACCCAGTAAGTAATTGAGATCGAGATCGGGTTGAGCTTCGATATCGAAATACAGTTCGGCTTCTAAATAAAATGAGGCAACCGGAGGCAGTTCGCCCTCAGCTTCGGTGGCAAAGGGACGCTGAAAAAAGGTCGATCGCGACTGTAAAAATAACTGTCTGGCAATTTCTTCGGCTGATATTCCCGCATTGGGCAAGTCTTGGCTAACTGCGATTTCAATGTCGCTTAAACTGGCATTAGCTAGGGCTTCTAAGGTATCTAAATTGGCATCTTTGAGTTGTTCGTAGCGGCGGGAAGTGACACCGGGTAACAGACATAAATGTTCGAGCGATCGCGCTACACTTTGGCAGCGCGGCAACCAGGCACACAAACTACATTTTTGTCTGGAAATAAACACTTCCGGTTCGGCTCGCTGTTGGAACATTTCCACGCAGTCGCTTAAAATGTCGTACATGAGCGGCACTCGGTAGTCCAAATCCACATTAAAAGGAGCGCGATCGCGTAAAATCAATCTGGAAAACGGCGGCCAAACCCCTTGTACGCTAGCTAAAACAAACGCATCAAACGCCGCGACAACTTGGTAATCGAGTTTGGGACGCTTCCCGAATTCAATTTGTTCGGGAATGTAAATCCAATCGCCCCATTCCGACTCTTCCGCAGAGGGAATTTTCACCAGGCGATCGGGAAAACTAAGCAAATCGACATCCGGTTGCCATTTGGCAAGCAACGCAGCGCGATCGATGGCTTCGACCCCTTGCTGCATCAGTTCGCGGGTGGCGCGATCGGCTTCGATCCAGTTTCCCGGCGTATAGTCGGGGCGAGAACTGGGACGATCGCCCAAAATTTCGCGGTGATATTGACCGCTTTCTTGCTGTAACTTTTTCAAAAACTCGCGATCGCCCCCCCAAGGACGATCGCCGCATTCGTCGAGATATACCCGGCGATCGCAGCGTTGGTAGTTCAGCAGTGCGTTACCCGTCAACAACATTGAGTGGAAGCAAGTGGGGGATTAGGGAGATGGGGGTTTGGGGGTT
>CAKZKB010000031.1 GCA_937121005.1 uncultured cyanobacterium
CCACCAAGATGGTAACATCGGCAGCGGACACAACGAAGGTACAATCTCTGGCAATGCGAGAGTGGCTGGCGTTTACAACGAGGGTGCGGAAGTCACGCGCGAAGATGTGGTAGAATTGCTAGCAGAATTGGTGACTAACCTGAGAGCAACCGACGCACTCCCCGACGGGCCTAAATATAAAGCGATCGACTGTTTGCGCGAAGCCAAAGACGAAGCTAAAAAAACCGACCCCGACAAAAGTAAAATCGTTGGCGAACTGCAACGCATCAACACCACCGTTGAAGAGTTCGGAACCACAGCGACAACTCTGCGGAAATTTTTCCAGGAGAATACGCCGACATTTATCGCGATCGGCCGTTGGTTGGGAGAAAACGCCGCGAACTTGTTGACATTTCTCGGATAATGCTTTCGCCACTGTCTCCCATAAACGCGATTCAACTTTTGGCCCGCCGTAACGACTTCACCGTAGCGATCGTCTCTCGGGCGACAACATCAATTTCTTCTGTCGTATTGAAGCGGCCGATACCAAACCGAATCGAAGCATAGGCACGTTCTTCTGAGAGTCCTAAAGCGGCAAGCACGTGAGACGGTTCGATTTTTGCCGACGTACAAGCCGAACCGGAAGAGACGGCGACAACGGGTTGAATTCCTAATAGCAACGCTTGTCCGTCTACGCCGCTAAAACTGACATTGAGGTTGCCAGGAAGTCGCTGCGTGGGATGTCCGTTGAGTTGTACGCCATCCAGTTGCGAGAGTTGCTGCCAAAGGCGATCGCGTAAAGACTGAAGGCGATCGCCTTCGGTTTCCATTTGCGAAATTCCCAATTCCACCGCCTTGGCAAACCCGACAATTTGCGGGGGATAAAGCGTCCCCGATCGCAGTCCGCGTTCGTGTCCGCCGCCGTGTATTTGTGCTGCCGGCCGCACTCGAGGTTGGCGGCGACGCACGTACAAGGCCCCGATTCCTTTGGGCCCGTAAATTTTGTGCGCCGTTAGCGACATTAAGTCGATGTTTTGGGTCTCGACATTGATAGGAATTTTGCCGATCGCCTGGGCAGCATCCGTATGGAAAAAGACACCGCGATCGCGGCACATTGACCCAATTTCGGCCATGGGTTGCAGTACGCCAATTTCATTATTGGCTGCCATAACCGATACTAAAATGGTATCCGATCGCAAAGCAGACTCGAGTTTGTCTAAATCGAGCAAACCATCGGCATTGACAGGTAAAATAGTGGTTTCAAACCCTAACGATTCTAAATAGGCAATGGGATCGAGAACGGCATTATGTTCGGTGGCAACAGTAACGATGTGGCGGCCTTGGCTAAAATAGGCTTCAGCAATGCCTTTAATGGCCAAGTTGTTGGCTTCGGTGGCTCCACTGGTAAAAATGATTTCTTCTGGCGAAGCGTTAATGGCAGAGGCGATCGCTTCTCTGGCTTTTTTGACCGCAGCTTCGGCTTCCCAACCATATTGATGGGTGATGCTTGCCGGATTGCCAAACTGTTGGCTAAAATAGGGAAGCATGGCCTCGACAACGCGATCGTCAGTTGGAGTGGTGGCGTGTGCGTCGAGATAGATGGGACGGGAAGTCATAGGCAACTGGGAAGCGCGATCGGGAAACACTCTAAAATTGTAACACGAGCGATCGCTTCTCGCGACCGATCGAGGTGAGAAACTAAAAGCAACTGCGTAAGCTGAAAGCAACACCATCAAAATTGCGATCGCGCAGATCGTGAAGAAAAGCAATGAATTACTTAAATCTCAACTCAGCAAGAACGATCCTCGAAACAGTGGCCACCAATAACGGATCGCTGACTTGGTACAACATCGTCAAAACGGTTGACCAAGCAGAAGAAGTTCGCAGCCTCAGCAACAATCCAGAATTTCTGGAATACCTCGATCGATGTCGCCAACGGGCTAAAACAGAAGGAACCCTATCTCTAAGCGAAGTTCGTCGCCGACTTTCTCAATCGAATGTATAAGTATTTAGGTGAGACAAGAAACCCGGTTTCTGAAAGGGAAAAAGCGATCCTTGTCTGATAAGCAAGAAACCGGGTTTCTATGCCAAAATGTCATAATTTTGAACTCTGAACTCTGAATTCTGAATTGGAGCGTAGCGACTGGCGATCGACCCTTTATGCTTATTGAGAATAGCGTCATTAAGCATACGAGTTTACGCCATTACAGGGGTGTGGTATGCTATATTCGAGATGTGGTGCGATGGCTTCTCGCGACCGATCGCCGATCGAGACAACTGAAACCCCCATCCGCTCGTCCCGCGATTGTAGTATTTTGGCGTACTACGGCTGCGATCGCCCGATCTCGAAAACTTTTTTATCCAGAAACGATCGCGATCGCCAAACTCCCGCGACGGCGATCGGCAAGGAAACTTGTAACCGCGCCTTACAATAGAATTAAGCACCAATGGGGAACGAGTCGGCCCTGGGGAATTATGGGGGAATTATGATTGAAGATGAAGAACTGCGGCAAACCTTTCGAGAAGCCAGCGATGAAGCCCTAGAGAACATCGAAGCCGGGTTGCAGCATCTCGAAACCTACCCCGACGATCGCGATCGGCTCGAGGAGATTTTACAGCACGCCCACACCCTCAAAGGCAGTGCGGGAATGCTCGATCTCAAAGATTTGCGGACGCTAGCGGCGCAGTGGGAAACGACTCTCGAACAGGCGATCGCGGGTAATATTCCTTTAGACAATGTTATCGATCGTCTGACGCGATCGCTAGACCCCATTCGCAAGTTGGTTCGAGAGGCGATAACCGGGGAACCTTCGGGGGTGAATGCGTTTTATGCTCTAGCCGATCTCATGGGGGCGACTCGTCCGCGATCGGAGGAGAGCCCCAACAATAACTACGATAGCACGCAAGAGGAAGAAAGGGAAGCCGAGGAAGAGCCCGAAGCGATCGCGATCGAAAACTCGTCTCCCCAAATTCAGATGTCCGCACCGTCGGGAATTTCTCCGCATTATATTGACGACGACGAGTTGCGCGATACCTTTCGCATTGCGGGAGAAGAACACTTACAAAAACTCGATGAGGGATTGTTGCACCTAGAAAACTATCCCAACGATGATGCCAAACTTGAAGAAGTGCTGCGAGAAATTCATAGCATCAAAGGCGACTCGGGAATGTTGGGGG
>CAKZKB010000032.1 GCA_937121005.1 uncultured cyanobacterium
ATATTGAAACAGGAGACTACGAACTTGCTGACGATATTTTGAGTGCTACCAATGCGCTATTCGATCGCATTCCCAACGCTCAACCTTGGATCGTTCGTATCGGACATCGAGCCGTTCATCGCTTTGGCTCGCGGAGTCTTAAATAAATGATATGATGTATGGTATGGTCAACACTAACTGTGAGGCAACGATCCGGCTCGTCGTAGGTAATGGAAACTCTCAGAGACTAGCAATTGAGGCAGTTATCGATACAGGTTATACAGGTTTCTTAACCTTGCCCCCTGAAATCATCATTGCCTTAAACTTACCTTGGACTGGAGTCGATCGCGCAACTTTAGGTGACGGTAGCGAAGCAACTTTTGAGGTATATGCAGCGACTGTCATCTGGGACGGTGAATATCGAAATATTCCTGTAAATGAGGCTCAAACCGATCCTTTACTCGGAATGAGTTTACTCTATGGTTGCGACTTGCGGATTCAAGCAGTAGAACGTGGCACTGTTACCATTGAAGTATTAAGATAGATGAAAGTCGATCGAATTAAATTGCTAGATGTCGTCGCATTGACAATTGACCTACCCGAGTATAACCTATATCGGGGTCAGGTGGGTACGGTTGTTGAAGTTTTAGCGAATGGGAAAGCATTTGAAGTGGAATTTAGCGATCGTCACGGACGAACTTACGAATCGATTGGGTTGCGTCCCGAACAAATAATGATATTGCATTTTGAGCCACTTCCTCCGAGTTCGACATCACCAATGGTAACGGCGTAAAGCTGTACGATTGAGATTCTTTTTTACAAAACTTAAACTAATGACCGTTCGCAAACCCCGATACAGCAAGGAAGAATTTGCCAGACAAGGCGATCGCGTTTACGAAACTCAAGTCCGCCCGATCGTCGAGGTAGCAAATTATGGTAGAATTGTTGCCATCGATATTGAAACAGGAGACTACGAACTTGCTGACGATATTTTGAGTGCTACCAATGCACTTTTCGATCGCATTCCCAACGCTCAACCTTGGATCGTCCGTATCGGACATCGAACCGTTCATTGCTTTGGCTTGCGGAGTCTTAAAATAAACGATCCGATCGCAATTAATTCTGAGGTTTTCCTAAAATGAGTCTAGTTATTTCTGATGAGTTCCTAAAAACAGCACAAATTTCCGAAACCGATCTAAAATTGGAAATTGCCATCTTGCTTTTTCAGCAAGAAAAGATTACATTGGGTACAGCCAGCCAATTTGCAGGTACGAACCAATTCGAGTTTACGCGAATTTTAGGTCGCCGCAAAATTTCCATCCACTATGGCATTGAGGAATTTAGGCAAGATCTAAAAATGTTGGAGGAAAATAACTGGCGATGATTGTTGTCAGCAATACTTCTCCTCTGTTTTACCTCTCTAGTATCGGACATCTCGATCTGCTTTGTCAACTCTACGATCGCATTGTCATCCCAACGGCTGTTTTAAATGAAATTACTGACGTAGGTAACACCGATCCAAGTGCGACGATCGTCCCTAACTTAACTTGGATCGAAACGCGATCGCCGACCGATCTCGAATTTGTGACGACCTTAAAAACCGAACTCGATCGCGGTGAAGCTGAAGCGATCGCTTTAGCTGTTGAGTTAAACGCCGAACGCCTCATTATAGACGAACGACTGGGTAGGTTAGCTGCAATTCAAGTAGGATTAAAAGTGACAGGTGTATTAGGAATTTTCTTGGCAGCCAAGCGGAACAACTTCATTGAGGAGGTCAAACCATTGCTTGATGCTTTAATCGATCGGACTGGCTTTTGGATTGACGATCGACTTTATACAGAAATCTTGAATGCTGCTGATGAATTGTAGTCAAATAACGATCGCGCCTTGATGCAATATTGTCAAATCCTGATTTTTGTGCTACAATCAAAGCATTGCGCGTTTAGAACCCAAATCAACCCCGGCATTTGCGATCGCACAATGCCATCGATCCTGCCATGAAAGCCATCTTCCAGTTCGGTCTAAAAACCCCCGTTCCAATTTTTGGAGCCACCGCGATCGCCGTTGGTTGGGGAGCCACTGCGAGTGCAAACCCTCTCAACTCTAACGCGATCGCCCTCAATTTTGACGTTCCCAACCCCGTCAAAACGCCATCGCCCCAACCCGCAACCGAAGTCGGACTCAATTTCGAGCCGCCACCTTTTCCAGAAACACCCAAACTCAAAGACACACCACAACATAATTTACAGCCGATCTCAGAAAAAGTTGCTGATTTTCCTAACACCTGGTGGACGATGGGATCCAACTCTCCCATCGCGATCGCTATCGGTCATGCCGAAGGAACTCGCCAGCCAAACGGACAGAAAAACCCCGCTTATTACTGGCATCGCAATCCGGGAAATGGAGCAGATAACTTCGTAACGTTCAGTTACCAGCATCTCAGTTCGGCTAAAAAGATGCCCGTCATGTCTGCATCGACAACATGGGAAAAACGAGAGCGATCGGCTGCTTACCAATTGCCCGAAATTGCCGATCGCCGCCAGTTGCAGCGACTAAAAACCTTCTACGATCGCCTGCGAGAACAAGCGATCGCCAAAGACATCCATCTCTCCCCAGAAGAATTGATGAACGGCTTGGATCTGTCCAACCAAAGTCCAAATGCTGGACTCAATTGGATGGGATATATCGATCGCCTCGCGCAAATGAAACAGCGACTCGACGACCCCGAGGAGCAAATTCTAGAAGCGCGAACTTGGTCGTTTTGGAATCCCCATACCCATCGATGGGATGCGTCAGGATTGGGCAATACTTATAATAGCATTCGCCGCGACCAACAGCGCCGCCAACAGGCGATCGCGCGAGCCATGGCACACCAAATTCCATCGGTCGATCGCGTTTCCCCAAAAACCTTAGCCGAAACCCCAGACAGCGATCGCGATCGAGTTGCCATTTGCATTGGATGCTATTTTTAGATGAGAACTTCCAGACAATTGGCGAGCGAGTCTTGCTCGCCTGTTTTTTTTGTGGTATCTTCAATGATGTCGATTTCCTTTAGATGGCAATGTCTGTAAAACTCAACATTTCCGACATGGCTTGCTCGGCTTGCGTCGATACCATTACCAAAGCCGTTAAAAATGTCGATTTCTCGGCTACAGTCGATGCCGACTTGCAAAGCAAAACCGTCAGCATCGACACCACTCAATCTGAAGATGATATCAAATCGGTCATTACCGAAGCGGGATACACGATCGCTTAGTCGCTGCGCTCCAATTCAGAGTTCAGAGTTCAAAATTAAGGAAGGGTTAAAATTCCCCTAACCCCTCGCGATTATGGAGATTCCACCCCATTTTACACGAGGCTGTAGGGGCTAAGCATTC
>CAKZKB010000033.1 GCA_937121005.1 uncultured cyanobacterium
TTTGGGAAGGTCACGATCCCACCCAGGGTATGCGCCAGGGAAATGATGTCGGGACTCAGTATCGATCGGAGATCTACGTCTATTCCGACGAACAACGCCAACTGGCCGAAAAAACCCTAAACGAGTACCAAAAGGCGCTACAGGGGGCCGGACGCGGCAACATTACCACTAAAATTGTGGATGCGCCGGAGTTCTACTACGCTGAAGACTACCACCAACAGTACCTCGCCAAGAACCCGAACGGCTATTGCGGTGTCGGTGGAACGGGGATCCCCTGCACGGTTTGAGGCGATCGCGCGAGATAATTTTTCAATCTGTCCGGAACGCGATCGTCTTGCTAGGAAAGTAGTAAGGGTAGATGCACCCTGATGGTTAATCCAACCCCAGTCCTCTCCGGGCTGGGGTTTTTTGTATCTTAAATAGCTCGATGGTAGCATTCGCCCTCTTTACCACAGTGGACGATCTCGATTCCGATGTCAAGATCGAGGCAGCGAGAACCGATCCGCGATCGTCCGAGTTACGAAAAGTGAAGGTGCAGCTTCAGGCGAGACTGCGTTAAATTTCGATCGGTTGAATTTTGCTTTAATTTGTGTTAAGATTACGAGCGAGTTGCGATCGAGAGGAGATTTCGATGATTGCAGTCGTTAATAAAGCCCCCGTATCTTTTGACGAATTCATCGACTGGCATCCAGAAGATTCGCAAATTCACTACGAGCTCAGGCGAGGCGCGATCGTCCAAATGCCAAAACCGAAAGGCAAGCATTCAGAGATTGCCGGATTTGTTATCAAACAATTGAATTATACCATCGATCGCATCCAAGCGCCTTACTTTATCCCCAGAGAATGTATTCTTAAAATCTCTGAGAATACGGGATACGAACCCGATATCGCCGTTGTGGATCGATCGCTTCTCGCCAACGAACCGAGGTGGGAAAGCGCCTCTATCATTGAGAATGCCAACTCTCTTAAACTGGTTGTAGAAGTGGTTTCGACGAACTGGCGAGACGATTATGCCCTCAAATTGTCCGATTACGAAAGTATGGGAATTGGCGAGTATTGGATTGTCGATTATCTGGGTATTGGCGGTCGTCGTTACATTGGATCGCCGAAGAAACCTACCTTTACGGTTTGTTGTTTGGTGGAGGGGGAATACGAAATGCAGCAATTTCGAGGACGCGATCGCATTTTTTCTCCCACGTTTTCAGAGTTGCAATTGACGGTCGATCGCGTTTTCAATCCCAATGGAGAGGTGTTTGAATGAGTCAGGTCAACTATGCTACCATGTCCGATGAGGAGTTGAAACGATACTTTCTCCGACACCGCGAGGAGAAGGAAGCGCTTCGAGCCTATTTGGACAGAGTTGGCGATCGCCCCCATAAGGTCATTACCACAGTGGACGATCCCGATTTCGATGTCAAGATCGAAGCAGCGATCTTGGAGAAATTGGGAGGAACCGATCCGCGATCGCATTCTTGAGTCGCGTCTTTTGTTTGGCAGGTTCGCCGCGATCGTCCGAGTTACGGGAGCGAAGATGCAGCTTTGGGCAGGGTTGTGTTAAGTTTTGATAAGTTCGGTTGTACTTATGCTATACTAGAGTATTGTCAAGTGCAGCACATTAAAATTGGGTATTAAGTCGTATGGCCCAAGAGCAAACATTAACAGAGCGCACCAAGTTTGGGGGAGAGCTAACTCCATATATCTCTCGCCTTTTACACCTTTCCATAACTAGGTCAGGCAAAAGTGAGGTTGCGGAGGTTGTACGTTATCTCTCACGTCTCTATGTATCTGGCGAAATCACTGAAAAGGGATTCGAGAGCCTTGTAAAGTATTACTGCCAGATTTTTGTTGAGGCAGAAGTTGAAAGGAAATTTAGTGCCTATTTGGAGCAGAAGCTACTGAAGTTGCTCAGTAGGCTAGCTTCGGATGATGCCGTCTTGGAAATTTTAGGAGCAAGTACAGAAGAAGATGAGTAAGCCTAATTCTGAAAATGAAAAGCCAGCCGAAAATGAGGATCGCTTGGAGCAAGATACTTTATCGAATTCCTTGACTGAAAACTCAGAAAGTAGCCAAGTGGCAAAGCTACCAGAACCTCTTGAGTCCCTTCTTCCAGAAGAAGTGAAGGAGGTAATGCCAACTTCCATAAAGAAAGACATTGCGGTAGCCCTTTCTCTCGGAGGACGTAGATCGGCATCACCTTTATTAGATCTTTCTGGCAAGGTTGAGCCAAGTCATATCACTCAGTTTCTCGAAAATGATGCTGCACAGGATGAAAGATCGTTCAGAGATTCTCAGATTACAAAGAGGTATATGCTTGTATATGTCCTTATTTTCTGTGCGCTCTTTGTGTTCGTTACAGTTTTTCTAGTTGACCGAAATGTTAGCATCTACTCAGACCTACTGAAGATTGTTCTTGGTTTTGCGGGTGGGTTTGGTAGTGGTTTAGGCTACAAAAATCTCAAGGATGGGAACAAAAAGGGCTAAAATTTTAGGGAGTTCCGATCTCGCTGTTTCGCTTCTTGTCAGAAAAAATCGCGATCGTCCCTTCTCCAAACAACAGAGAAAGGACGATCGCGCACGAACTCAACTACGAAACACCAACCGCTTCTCGTTCTGGATCGGCAACCCCATCCACCGAAAGCGATCCATTAATGGGAGAGACACCGCTATAGGTATCCACCAACAATCGCCGCAGATCCTCAATTAAAGGATAGCGCGGATTTGCCCCCGTGCATCGATCGTCGAAAGCGCGATCGGCTAAGTTCGGGTATCCTGGTAGGGTGAGCATTGCTCGCTCTACTAAAAGTTGATACTAATGTTACCCGATTATTCTTCTGTTTGGCAAGAGACGCTACACTGGCAACCCGATGGCGATCGCGCCGCACAATTCCAACATCTCTACAGCGCGATCGTCGAGGGAAATCGATCGCTGAACCTGACGCGCATTACCGCACCGGATGACTTTTGGGAGAAGCATTTATGGGATTCGCTGCGCGGAATTAAACCCTATCTTGCTTCAGACAGCGACGATGCTAAAACCGCGATCGACATCGGTACGGGTGCGGGGTTTCCCGGCATTCCCATCGCGATCGTCCAACGGCAATGGCACGTGACCTTACTCGATTCTACCACAAAAAAGGTCAAGTTTTTGCAACAGCTTTTAACGGAACTCCATCTAGAAAATACCCGCGTGGTTCTCGATCGCGCCGAACGTGCCAACCAACAAAAAGCGCATTCACGGCGTTACGATTTGGCGATCGCGCGTGCAGTGGGATCGGCGGAGGTTTGTGCGCGTTACGCCTTACCGTTTCTCAAACCGGGTGGCGTTGCGATTCTCTATCGCGGAAAATGGACGGAGGAAGAACAGCAAGATCTCGAAAGCGCGATCGCGGATTTAGGGGGCAAAATTGACGCGATCGACTCCTTTACCACACCGCTTACCCATGCGGTTCGCCACTGCATTTATTTAAAGAGGGATTAGGGATTAGGTTTTAGGTTTTAGGGAGGGTACAAGGATTTAACTGGACACCGATCCCCCCTTCCCCTTGTCTCCCCCTCTCCTTGTCCCCTTGTCCCCTTATCCCCCAATTCCCCTAGAACCTAAAAATATAACGGATACGAAATAAATGGTTGATTTGTCAGTATCGAAAATCGTAAAACTCCCGTCTGGAGTTGATATCTGGAAAATTCCGCTCGATATTCCCGAAACCGAGGTTCGCGATCGCCGTTTGTTGCTTTCTCCTCAAGAATGCGAGAGAGCCGATCGCTATCGGTTCGATCGCCATCGTCATTATTTTATCACGGCACGGGCAACATTGCGGCAAATTTTGAGCCGTTACGTGGATCTCGCCCCCGAGAAGATTTGTTTTGAAGTCGGCGATCGCGGGAAACCCTTTTTACCGCACAGTTGCGTCCGTTTTAATGTTTCTCATTCTGGCAATGTAGCTGTAGTGGCGATCGCGATCGATCGCGAAGTGGGTATCGATATCGAACAGGTGCGATCGGTGGAAGTCGAACAATTGGCGCGGCGATTTTTTAGCCATAACGAATATGCGGCGATTTGCGATCTAGAAGCGAGCGATCGTCTGGCGGCTTTTTTTGCCTACTGGACTTGTAAAGAAGCCTATTTGAAAGGAACGGGGGAAGGGTTAAGAGGACTTTCGGATATCGAAATTTGCTTAACCCGAAAAGAACCTAAAATTGTTCGAGGCGACAAAAATTGGCAACTGCAACAACTGGATATTGAAGAGGGTTATGCGGCTGCTGTTGCCATTTTATAGCCTTCTTTGGCGTAGTTTTTTTCGTAATTGAACAACAACAGTTTCTCCATCCAAACCTTGACCGCTTTCCAATTCTTCAATGGCAACATTGACTTTCTCGCGGGCTTGTTCTTGCCATTCTAAATATTCGCGATCGCGACGTTCGAGCAGTTGCAAAGCCTCCGAAATGACTTCATCAGCACTCTGATATCGACCCGCGTCGATTGTTTGTTGGACGAACTGCGCTTGTTCTGGTTTTAAGGCGATGTTCATCAGCTATCCTCGATCGCTTGCTTTTATTTATAGCACCAACGCGATAATTTGTCAATGCTTGTTGAAATAAGTTAAAATGGATCGGCAGACTCGATTTCCGCGCGATCGCCGAGTAAATTTGCAGCCACCAACCGCGCCACGCGATCGCTGCGCCAATATCCCGTATGTTCGGCCATCATTCCCAATGCCATTGTCACATCTCCGATGCTTTTTTTCAAGAAATTGCGATCGCCTAAATAGCGATCGCGAATGTAAAGCGGGCTCGTACCATCGAGTTCTAAACTGGCACGGACGGGATAGGCAAAAATATCGGACGCATGAAGAATATTTACCCATCGTAAGGGATGTTGGGTATAGCGACTGGCAAATTGGTGGAGTTGCGCCGGATCGATATTTAAAAGGCGATCGAAAAATAACAACGGCGATCCCAAAGTCGTCATGCTGCGGAGTACCACTTTTCGCATAGAACTCGAAGCACTCAATCCTTTGATAACATCGCGGATATAATATGCCGGATCGCCGGATTCAAATTGATGGGAAAATAAAATATCCCACCAGATGGCACTTCCTAAAGAATGAGCGACGATATGTAAATCGGTTTCGGTGGGAGCAGATTTGATAAAATTCAGCAGTTGCAAGGCGATGACTTTGCGAACTTCTTTACCGCGCTGAGGATTTAAATAGTTGCACAAATCGCCAAAAAATTCGACAATAAACTGGCGGCGACGATCGCGATAGTGAAATAAATCTTCTGGTTTGAATTTAGGATAGTCCCACGCGAGATTGCCTAAATCTTGTTCGACGTAATCCCATAACTGATGGAAGTCGCCGATCGCCTCGCCAATATAAGACGAGTAAAATTGTGGCATTTCCAAACTGCGAGAGACAAACTCCCGAATGAGATAGTTGCGTAGCGGATCGGCATATTCGACGGTTCGGACGGAAGCACCGTGAATGAAGAAAACAAGCATGATACGCGGACAGCGAATGTGATGGCCGAGGGCGATCGTCGGCTGTTCTTCTTATTGTAACGTGAGTTCGACAGCAATGAAATCGCCCTCACCCCAAACCCCTCTCTCCCTGGGGAGAGAGGCTTCAAGGCGCGATCGCCCAATCGAGGTGCTAAGATGGGCAAAGCATCTTTCCCTTAAACAACTTTTGTCCGTTGCAAAGAATGTCGATCGTCGCGTCTTTCCCGCGATCGCGATCCATGACAAACCAAGTTTCATCGGTCGTAAAATTCCATATTTTGATATGCTTTTCCTCATTAACACTCATAAAAATTCGTCCATCCAAGAAAATCAAAGGCTTATAAGTTTGCTTGTAATGTCTTTGTACGCTGCGGACTAAATCTCCAGTTAAAAGCTCTTTAACCTCAATGTTTTCTCGATCGCTTTTATAAAACGTTTTTCCGTCAAAGCCACAGAAAACCTGCGTCCAGGAATCGGAACCGCTCCCATGATGCTCATTTTTATAAAGAATCTCTCGATTTAATACGCTCCATACAGTTAAATCTCTAAAGTTCCCACTTACCAGCATTTCGCCATTGGGACTAAGAGCGAGTACATAGCAAGCATCTCCCCAATCCATTTCAGCTAGCGTATAAATTTGATTCGTTTTTAGGTTCAAAATTAGAATTGTTTTAAAATCGCTAGTTGCAAGGATTCGAGCGTCAGCACTGATAGCAACCGCCTCAATTCTCTGTCCAAATTCAAATGTTGCTAACTTTTCTCCATTTAACAAGTTCCACATTTTCACTGTACCATCCTGTCCGCCTGTCACCAAAGTTTCCTCATCGCGGAGAAGAATCATTGTTCTCGCTCCTCCATAATGTCCTTCCAATTGCCAAAGTTCTTGATGAGCAAACAAATCCCAGACTAAAATACGATCGCCGTGCTGCTTTGCTAAAAGTCCCCATTTCAAACTAATTGCTAAGGGGGCATTTAGATTGCGATCTAAACAGAAGCAATACTCGAAAATCCGCCAGAATAAGTTATTGGATAAACAAATGCTCATGTCGCGTACCTCATGTCAGTTTGCGGGCACGATCCGATCGGTAATAGACTGGATAAGCGATCGCAATTCTTGCTGTTTGTTCTCCGCGATCGTACTGCCATGACCGAGAAAGTCCTGGATACAAGCCCCCGAATTTATTCGTGGAAAATCAAAGCGAAGCATCCACGCAAGCCCCCGGCTTCAGACATGGGGTTGAAATTTTTAATTTTTAATTTTTAATTTCGCGAAGCGGTTGACGATCGCCCCAATTCATAATTACGTTACCTCTCGATCGCGTAAAAGGGTAATTAGAGAAAAATATCGTCTCCCCAATTACCCATTACCCATTATTCAACCGGAAAGCGAATTTGCATCGGATCGGGTTGGGACTCCGCGCGAGCGATCGCCTCTTGAATGCGCGGCGTTTGCAGAAATTCGGCCGCGCGATCGAGCAATTTTTCGCCCCAAAGGTTCTCGCGTAAAAACTCGAGTTCGGCGTAGCGGCGATCGGCTTCTAGTGCCGCTTCTCCCATTTCAAAACCGCGATCGCGATCGCCTCGGGCGTATAATACCACTGCCAGCGCCAACTTCGGTTCGGCGGCACGCTGTTGGATATTCAGGGCCTCTTCCCAGCGATCCATGGCGGCTTGTTCGTTACCGCGTTCGTATTCAACTAAACCGATGTTATTCGCCGCCGGCCAGAAGCTACTATCGCGATCGAGGGCGCGTTCGTACTGTTCGATCGCCTTGTCAAATTCCTCGAGTTTGTAGTAAGCATTGCCCAAATCGAACAGGGCTCCGGCCGCCTCCGGGCGATCGGGAGCCATCTCCAAACCCGCCTCAAAATTGGCGATCGACTGGCGGTAGTCTTCGGCTAAAAAGTGCGCCGTCCCCAATGCAAAGCGAATGCTGGGATCCTCGGGTTCTAAATCTTTGGCCCGTTCTAGGGCCGCAATCCCTGCGTCCGTTTCGTCGGTTTGCACGTACAGCCGTCCTAAAATGGCCCAAGCCTGACCGTTATCCGGGAGCAGTTGCGCCGCCAAACGAGCGCGGGGCAAAGCCTGATCGAATTGCTGGAACTGGGCCCAGCGTTCGGCTTCTTGTAACAATTGCCATCCTTGCTCCTCGAGTCGAGCCGAGTCAAGCTCGATCGGCTGGGGTAACAAGGCTTGCGCCCAAGCTGGAGCAGCCACACCGGACAAGCCAATGGCAACGAGCAGGGCTACGAGTCGGTTAGAAGGAAACACCATCGCGAGAAGATAGAACGGCTAACGAAATTGTATCGCTATTTTAAGCTATTTACCGGAAGGGCTCGCTGGCTTCAGTGTATTCTATGGGCAAAACCGTGACGACGTTTTCGGGCGGGTTGGGGACGATGTAATGGGTCTCGACTTCGCCACCGGGGGTCTTTTCGGCGGCTTCGATGGCTGCGTCCATGGCCGATCGCACTTCGGAGATGGGGCCGCGAAAGGCAATGGAAAAGTAGCCCCGTTCGGCTTTGTCAAAGTACACGAGCGTCACGCGAGCGCCTTTGACGGCGGCATCAGCAGCCGCGAGAATGGAGGGAAAGCCCAGGGTTTGGATGGTTCCGACGGCAACGGGCATGGCCGCAGTCCTCAGATTGATAGTTCTGTTGCGATCGTACTACATTTCAACGCGACAACGCATCAACGAACAACTTATCAACGAGCAACGCATCAACGAGCAACGAACAACGGAGTCCAGTCACTTCTGAACTCTGAACTCTGAACTCTGAACTCTGAACTCTGAGGCGTAGGTTGGGTTGAAGTCTGCAACCACAGATAAATAGGATAGACACAGATGGATGGGTTGGCGATCGCGTTACCGTGTTGGCAGATAGATTAGGATGAGTGTTCGGTCATCCCGTAAGGTAGACAAGATTGTAGGTTGGGTTGAAGCATGAAAACCCAACAACCGGGCATTAGTCGCGTTGGGTTTCGTTCCTCTACCCAACCTACGAGGTTTCTTGTTAACGTCTCCAGGGCGATCGTCCCTTGCCGCGTTTGGTTGAGTAATGGCTTGCCCTGAGCATAGTCGAAGGGGAGCATCTTGCTCCCAGACAGTCTTAAACGAAGGTGCTAAACTAGCTGAGAGAACCTCCGCGAGAGCGCAAGCCATGGCACGAGATGAAGCATACCGCGAAGCCGAGCGACAAATTGAAATCGCCAAAGAAACGGGAGCAACGGAACTCGACCTGACGGTTTGGTGACATTCGATCGCCTCAGTCAACTGTGGATCGATCCGCCTTTTGAAAACGAAACGGGATATCCCAGCGAGTTATTTCCGCTTTTTGTCCGGTTGATGGAAGAGTTCGATCTCTGTTATCAAGTTGTTTTCGATACGCCCGATCGCGATCGCAACAAAACCTATTTAATCGGTCAACTGGTACAAGACAATCGCCCGCAAGAAAAATTAGCAGCCTATTGGGGCGATACGGCGAAAGAGGGCGAATCCCAACAGATGCAAATTTGCCGAATTGTGGACGATCGCGGCCAACTTGCCAACGCCGAAGGGGTATTTTATAAACTCATCGTCCGCTTGCACAAATACTCTTTAGGTCGAGACGATTACTATAGCAGCATCCATTGGAAACGCGGTCTTGTCCTCGAATACGACTACAACGGTCGCGCCTTGCTCGAACATATCGATACCAACATTCGCATCACAGTACGGGCGGCATTCCCCGAATTTTTCTTATACCAACTGACGCGAGAAGTCAAGTGGCTCATCGATTATTTTTGGGAAGGACTGAACTGCGAAATTGTCGTCCCCTGTATCGATCGAGTGCAAAATAAACGTCACGAATTTCTATGGGTGCATCCGCAATTTCGCGACGAGTATTAGTTGGCAAGTCCCGAACTATCCACCACCGCAACCGCCGCCACCACAACCGCCGCCGCCACAGCTTCCTCCTCCGCAACTTCCACCACCACCGCAGCTTCCACCACCATCGCCCCAACCCCCATGATGCCCGCCGCAACCGCCACCACAGCTAAACCCGATATTACTACAACCGCCGATATAGGGCGATTTGGGATTTTTCAAAAACTTGGCAACATCGACAACAAAACGAAAGACCCCGAGGGTTAATCCCATGCCAACAATTGCCAGAACGATTCCTGTGAAGCGATCCGTGCGATCGGCAAAAAATCCAATGTAAAATCCGCCTAATGCAAGCGTTAAAAGAACGAGGATACTATCGGTAATAATTCTGTAAACTTGAACTTTAGGCAATACCCAATTCTGTTGTTGGTTAACATAGACAAAATGGCCATCGAAGCCATTGCTACGATCGGGTGCAGGCCAAATATTGGATGGTGGAGTTTCTCCCAAAAATTCCTCGTAGCTTTCGATCGTCTGGCGATACCAAGCGTCGAACTTCTCATCTTCCGCTTCTCCTCCGCGAGTGGGTTCGTGGTGAAACGGCATTTGTAGCACTTGCGAACAGAACTCTTCCCAATACGATCGCGTATCGGTTAAGTGCAAGTGCCAAACGCGATCGATGGCGTGGGAAGGCGTGACGGGATGACTGGCGACAACTGCTAAAAACGCAAACTTTTTGTACTCCTCGATCGCGCTGCGAGCGTAGTCTAACGACCAGCCGTTCTCTTTGGCCAGTTTTTCCTCAAAAGAAATGCTATCTTCCGGGCGATCGAAGGAAAATGCTTGGATTTTCTCGTATAATTTTTCTCGATCGGCATTTGCCAATTGATGGCTCGATCCGATGGTGCTGTCAGTGGCAGTCATATCGATTGACCTCGAGCGAAAAACCGATGCTACAAGTTTAGCACGATCGACTGGCGCGGAGCCACCCACGCCTTGGGAGAAATGGCCGGGGAAGCGGTGATAGAATCAGTTCTCGAATGGCATTCTCATCTTCACCCCCATCTTAAAAGCGATCGCCAATGGTTGCCCGCCAAGCAAACCGAGGTAACGCCAGCATTCGCCGCCAACGCCAAGGTTCTTTATACAATCGATAAGCCCATTCTAGATGAGCGTTGCCCATCCAAGCGGGGGCGCGAGTTTTGACACCCGCCCAAATATCAAAACTACCACCAACTCCCATCCAAATTGCCGTCGGACACAGTGAATAGTTGTCGGCGATCCAGAGTTCTTGACGGGGAACGCCTAAACCCACTAAGACGATCGCGGGTTGAAATTGTTGCAGGCGATCGCGCATTGCTGGCAGTTCCGACTCGCTAAGATAGCCGTGTTCGCTGTCAATTTCTAACCCCGGATAGCGGTGTTGCAAGGCGATCGCCGCCGATCGCGCCACTCCCGGCTGTCCCCCATAAAAGAACGCTCGCGGACATTTTCCCTCCCGCGCCAACCGCGCCAGCAACGCCTCCGCTAACTCGATCCCTGGCGTTCGCCGTACCCGGATCCCGCGCCACCCCAACGCCAGTACCACCCCCGAACCATCGGGAATAGAAGCATCAGCAGCGACGATCGCCTGTCTCAGTGGCGGGTTTTCCGCCGCTTGCATCGCCATTTCTGCATTCAGCGTCACCACCCGCGCCCCGAGTCCCTTGCGAACGCGATCGACCAGCCATTCGTCCCAAGTTTCCGTCCAGTGAACGGGCAAACCCAGTAAGGTGTAAGGTATGAGGTTCGAGGTTTCAGGTGCGTTTTCTTTATCCATGAATTAGGTTTTAGGGATTAGGTTTTAGGTTTTAGGTTTTAGGTTTTAGGTTTTAGGGATTAGGTTTTAGGGATTAGGTTTTAGGTTTTAGGTTTTAGGGGTGAGGTACGAGGTTTAAGGTATGAGTTTGTATTCCCCCTAATTCCCCAATCCCCTAATCCCCTTGTCCCCTTGTCCCCTTGTCCCCTTGTCCCCTTGTCTCCTTGTCTCCTT
>CAKZKB010000034.1 GCA_937121005.1 uncultured cyanobacterium
GCTTATAGCCAGACACAATCCGGTTTCTCCTTTCAAAAACCGGGTTTCTACACCCGTTTACCATAGCATACCTGAATCCTTACACTTAAATAAACCCATTTGACAGCAGAAACTCGCGAGCAACTTCTTTGGCGGGTCGATTTTCCACTTCGACTGCATAGTTGAGTCGGCGCATGGTTGGAGTGGGAATGGCTCCAAATAAAGGAGATAGTGCGTCGCGAATTTGCGGGTATTTTTCTAATGTTGGGGCGTACCAAATGGGAATGGCTTCGTAGGGAGGGAAGTAGTTTTTATCGTCTTCAAGAACGTATAAATCCAAACCATCAATCAATCCGTCGGTTGATGCTGTCACCACTAAATCGACTTGTTTGGCCGCGATCGCGCGATACATCACTCCCATGTCCATATCTTCAGGTTGCTTGGCAAACTCGATATTATATGTTTTTTTTAAGCCCGGATAACCATCTTGTCGCTCGAGAAATTCGTATCCAAATCCCGCTTTCCATTCTGGTGTATAGGCACTCACTTCTGATATGGTTTCGATGTCGAGTTCGATCGCATCTTCTTCGCGAATGACGAGGGCGTAGGTATTTTCAAATCCCAAAGGCGGCATGACTTCAATGTTGAAGCGATCGTCGTATTCTTCTTTGACAATATTGTAAACTTTTTGCGGGTCGGAGATGATGGGTTTTTCGAGAATGGCGGCGTAAGCGGTTCCCGTATATTCGGGATAGGCATCGATTTCTCCGGCTTTGAGGGCAGAATGACAGATAAACGTCCCACCTAAATTGGTTTTGCGCTCCACAGTAAGATTTGTTTTCGCTTCAATTTGTTGGGCTAAAATCTCGACTAAAATGACTTGTTCTGTAAAGTTTTTAGACCCAAAAACTAGATCGCCATCGCTTTCGGCAGCCGACGATGGCGAGTCAGACAGTTGTGCCGAAATTGCCAATACTAAAACCGATAAAAACGCGATCGCCGCCCCGATGCCAAATTTAATATTGTTGCGTTCGTTTTGCGGTTGCGACAGCCAAGTTTCTAGCTTGCCGAGTAAAAAATCGGCTAGCAATGCTAAGATAGAAGCAGGGAGCGCTCCGGCTAAAATCAGCTGGTTGTTCACGGTAGAAATGCCGCGAAAAATAAATACGCCTAACCCACCAGCCCCGATCGCCGCCGCGATCGTCGCTACGCCAACGCAAATTACAGTCGAGACGCGAATCCCTGCTAAAATGGTTCCTGTTGCTAGGGGAAGTTCGACGCGCCATAACATTTGTCGATCGGTCATTCCCATGCCGATCGCTACTTCTTTCACCGCCGGATCGACGCTGGTAATCCCTGTATAGGTGTTGCGAATAATCGGCAAGAGAGCATACAAACTGAGGGCGACAATAGCTGGTCTTGCACCAACTCCCCCGAAGAACGGAACGGAAATTAAAAAGCCAAAAATGGCCAGACTGGGAATGGTTTGTACGGCGTTAGCAAAGCCGAGAATGGGTTGAGCCAAGCGATCGTTGCGGGTGACGACAATACCGAGGAACAATCCTAACAGCGTCGCGATCGCCATCGATACGGACACGAGGAGAAAATGTTCCCAAGTGCGCGATAGCATTTCGCTACCGTAGCGGCTAAAAAAGGTTTCCATGAACGAGAAATAAAAGAGGCCAGTGCGGGCAATGGAGCAGACTTTTCCCAAAAATAGCAGTTGTTCTGGCAAAGTTGCTCGCCATCGAGTACAATAACAGCATACCACGCAGACTGAATTTTTTGGGGGAATGGGAAACAAGTTTGTCGCTCTGCTGGCGCTACTTTTTGGAACCGCCTTGGCTGCGAGTGCCTACGCGATCGCTCGCATGGCGATCGCCGTGCAAACTGATGTTGCCAAAAATGACATCGCCACGCCGACGTTTGCCCCCAAAGTCCGAGAAAGCCAAGGCGATCGCTGGAAAAATGCCTTCCCCGAACCCGAAATGCCCGAGTTCGCATTAGAGGTTGACCTGCAAATTCCCCAGTCAGAAGCCACTAATAATTTAGAAGTCTCCACCGCTTCTTATCTGGGGGGAGATGGCGACGATCGCGCGGCTGGCGTAGATATTGCTCCCGATCGCACCATTGTTTTCGCCGGAACTGTTACCGGAGAAATTGCCGAAATTTCCAACAATAATTTACTCGGAGATGGGAACGGAACCGTCATCCGTACCGATGCTACTGGTAGAGAAATTCTCTCGGTTTCTCGCATAGGAAACGAAATTTTCGATCTCGATGTCGATAACGATCGCGGCAACATTGCAGTCGTTGGCGACTTCGGAATTGCCCTGATTTCCCCCCGAGGCGATCGCCTGTTATGGCATGACAATCTCGCCGCCCTCGATACCGTTCTCAAACCCTACTCCACGCGCGTATCCATCGGTGAAGATGGGAATATTGCCGTCCTCGCCGACAAAAAAATCGTCCTGTTCGATCGCCAAGGAAACGCGATCGCCTATTTCCCCGTCGTCGGTGGTTTCGCCGCCGATATTGTCGTCCATTCTCCCAGTCGTTCCCTGATTGTCACCGGGTTTACCCAAAAAGATGGCGGTGGGTGCTCGCAATTGCAAGTTGCCTTTTTGCGCTCTTACGGTTACGATAGTCGTCGGCGCTGGGAAAACTACGATTGGACCCACGCCGAAGCCTTCAGCCACAACTCATCCTGTGCCGATACCCGAGGCTATCGCCTAGCATTAGGCGCCGATGGATTTATGTATTTTGCCGGAGAAAGTGCGGGCGGAAACAGCATTTTCCGCTACCAACCTCGCGATCTCAAAGCCGAAGCCAATAACATTCATTTCGATCCCTATACCCAACCCTACAATACCTCCTCGAATCACATCACCTACGCGGCCCGTTTCGATCCCGAAAATGGCAATCTCGAACGCGGCCAATTTCACTTAGGACGACTCCCCGACGGTCGCGGAAACGCCCTGCAACCACGCGCGATCGCCGCCGACGAAGCCGGAAACGTTTATATTGGCGGTCGTGCCTTCTATCACGATCGAATGCGAGACACCGCCATTTCCGGTCAATTCGGATCCTACGCCGTCACCGATAACTTCGTCCTCGCCATTGCCCCCGACTTCAGTTCTCGCCACTATGTAGTCAGTTGGAACCGAGGTTGCGAAGGGGAAAATATTGTCGTCGGGATCGCCGCCGCCCGAGGCGTGCGAGCGATGACATCTAATACCGCCGGATGCGATATGATTACCGTTAATGCTCGGCAAGCTCGACCCCAGGGGGGATCGGAAATGTTGTACTCGGTTTGGGAACCTTAAGCTCGAACCATAAGGATTTAGGTATGCTAGGCTAAACGGGTCTAGAAACCCGGTTTCTCTGTACGATCTGAAGACTTAACTTAACTCCAACCAACGGACGATCGCGTCACCGCGCCCTCAGTGCTATACTAAGCTACGCACGGTTATTTTCAGGACTAGCATCGTCGATCCCCTTAGAGTTGTCGGGGACATTCGCCCTCCGATGGAGAGACGCGAGTTGCCGCCAACCAAGACTGGGGCCAATCGCTGAAATCGGTAATTGCCTCTAAATAGCGGGGGCAAGCTGTTATTTGTTGGGGGTGCATTGCCAGAAAATTGCTCTTTCCCCTATTTCTAGCTTCATTTGCCCGTCGGCCAAAAGCCATAGAGCGATTTTCATCTGTTACGATCGATCTTAGGAAACCCTTACCCAAAACGAGCTCTATGAACAAACTGTATCCACGAGCGGCAGTGGGGATAGCGACAGCTGCCCTGGCCGGACTGTCGATGGCTCCGGCCACCGCTATCACCTTCCAACCCCCCGACGAATTATCGCCCGGTGCCAGCACCGGCGGAGCCTCGCGCGGCATCATCTTCGAGCCCCCCGACGACTTGTCGCCGGGTTCGACCACAGGTGGAGCCTCCCGCGACGCGCAGTTCGAGCCTCCTGATGACTTGTCTCCGTCGCGCACTTCGGGTGGAGCCTCTCGAGAAAGCAACTACTGCTTCTCCTCGGGCGAAGCCCCCATGTCGGCGATCGTCCCCGATATCAGCAACGGTTACACCACCGCCGAACGCCCCACCTTCTTGGCGTACATTCCTGAAACCTACGCCGAAGAAGCGTTTTTCAGCGTTCAAGACGATGATGGCAACCAACACTACCAAGCCACCGTGCCCCTGCCGGAAACCCCCGGCGTGGTGAGCTTCTCGATGCCGGAAGAGGCTCCGGCCTTAGAAGTGGGTCAAACCTACCACTGGTTCGTCGTCGCCCTGTGCAACCAAAAGCTCGAACCCGATAGCCCCCTAGCCATCGGTTCCGTGCAGCGCACCGATCGCGATGCCGTGCCCGCCGGGACGACCCTCGAGGAAGTCGAAGCCCTGGCTGAAGCGGGCATCTGGTACGACACCGTGGCCGCCCTGGCTCAGTTGCGCCAGTCTCAACCCGAAAATACGGCCGTCAGTGCCGCTTGGCAAGAGCTCTTGAGTTCGGTCGAACTCGATGCCATTGCTGCGGCCCCCTTGGCTCGCTAGGGAAGTTGCCGTTTTTCGATCGCGGGTTTGAAGACCCGGTTTTCGGGGACGTTCCCGATCGTCCCCGTTTTTCTTTGTATAGCGAGATGGCAGCACCCCGCGCCCCGTCGAGTCCTCGTTTCTAGCCTCTATGTGGTCAAAGCTCAAACAGCGAATTTGGCAGTGGCGGTTCGTCGCCATTATTGCCCCTAGCGTAGCCGGATTGACGATCGCTGCGAGTGCGGCGGGTTTGTTTCAACTGTTAGAATGGGCGACTCTCGATTTATTTTTTCTACTGCGCCTGAAAGAACCCATCGACGATCGCATCGTCGTGGTCACCATTGACGAAGCCGATATCGAGGCCGCCGGATCCTGGCCCTTGCCCGATGGCATCGTGGCTGAGGCCTTAGAGAACATCAGCGATCGCGATCCGGCCGCCATTGGTTTGGATATCTATCGCGATCTGCCCGTCGAACCCGGTCACGATCGGCTCGTGGAGGTGTTCGAGACCACTCCCGAACTGATCGGCGTGGAAAAACTGGCCGGAGAGGATCCGGTAGATCCGCCGCCCGTCCTCGACGAGCTCGGGCAAGTCGCCAACGCCGATTTCGTCGAAGATCGCGACGGTAAAGTGCGGCGGGCCCTGTTGGTCGCCAGCCCTAAAAATAGCGAGGAGACCCAAGAAGGGTTGGGAACTCGGGCCGCCCTCATGTATTTGAGCGAACCCCGCGAAGACAATCCCCGTCCCCTAGGCCTGGAGATAATTGAAGGCAAACAAAGCGAGTATTACCTCGGCCAAGGCCATTTTATCCCCCTCAGACGGCACTCGGCCGGTTACGGCAGCGCCGACACCGGAGGCTATCAGATTTTCCTCAACTATCGCGGCGGTATCGATCGCTTCCCCACGATTACCTTCCGAGATGTGGTCGCTGACAACATTCCCCAAGACTTGATGGAGGATCGCATCGTCTTAATCGGTGCTACCGCCCCCAGTCTCAACGACTATTTTCTCACCCCCTACAGCAGTAGTTTGACCATTGAAGAGGGGGAACTGATTACAGAGAAGAAAATGGCCGGAGTCGTCGTCCACGCCAACATCGCCAGCCAAATCCTGGCTGCGGCTTTGGACGGACGGGAACTGCTGCGCGTCTGGCCGCGGCCGGTCGAGTGGGTGTGGATTGCTGTCTGGGCAACCATTGGGGCGATCGTCAGTCGCGGCGTGCAATCCATTTCCACCGATGGTAAGTACGCTCGCCTGCGCTGGACGATCCTCAGCGTCCTATTCGTCGTTGTTCTGTTGCTAGGGGGCAGTTACGGCGCGTTTTTGCTCGGTTGGATCCTCCCCACCGTATCTCCCATTGTCGCCGCCAGCGCTGCCGCCTTGTTGTTAAAAAACTATTACGATCAGTGGGAACTCGAAACCGCTTACGATCGCCTCAAAGACTATTCGCGCACCCTAGAGCAAAAAGTTCACGATCGTACGCAGCAGCTAGAAGAAGCGAAAGTGGCCGCCGATGCCGCCAACCACGCCAAAAGCGAATTTTTGGCCAACATGAGCCACGAACTGCGAACGCCGCTCAACGGGATTTTGGGCTACGCCCAGATTTTGCAGCGATCGAAAACCATGAACGCCAAAGAACTCGACGGCGTACAAATTATTCACCAGTGCGGTTCCCACTTGCTGACGCTGATTAACGATGTCCTCGACTTATCGAAAATCGAAGCCCGGAAGCTGGAGTTGCACGCTTCAGATCTGCACCTGCAATCGTTTTTGATGGGCGTATCGGAAATTTGCCGCATTCGGGCCGAGCAAAAAGGGGTCGAGTTTAAGTTTCTCCCGGATCCGCAACTGCCCGTAGGCGTGGTGGCCGACGAAAAACGCCTGCGACAAGTGCTGATCAACCTGTTGGGTAACGCCATTAAGTTTACCGAAAACGGGGCGGTGACGTTTAAGGTAGAGCGGTTGGACGTTCCCAGTGCCGACGAGGAGGAGAAGCCCACCTGCCAACTGCGCTTCCATATCGAAGATACGGGGGTGGGCATGACTCCCGAACAGGTTGATAAAATCTTTTTACCCTTCGAGCAGGTGGGCAACCGCAAGAAGCAAGCCGAAGGCACGGGGCTGGGGCTGGCGATCAGTCAAAAAATTGCCACCCTCATGGGCAGCCAACTGGAAGTGCGATCGCAAGTTGGAGAAGGGAGCATCTTTTGGATCGATTTGGATCTGGCGGTTTCGCAAAATTGGATCGAAGCCAACTTGCAGCAAGAACGGGGCAAAATTGTCGGCGTGGCCGGCGATCGCTCCCCCACGATCTTGATGGTGGACGATGCTTGGGAGAGCCGCAGCATTGTCGTCAACTTGCTCGACTCGGTAGGGTTTAATATGGTGGAAGCGACCAACGGCCGCGAAGCCCTCGATAAAGCCCTAGAAACGCCGCCAGATTTGATTATTACCGATGTGGCCATGCCCGTCATGGACGGTTTCGAGTTTATGAGTTGCGTTCGCAGCGCCCCCAAACTGAAGGAAATCCCGATTATCGTCTCGAGCGCTAGCGTCTTTGACGACGATCGGGCCCGCAGTCTGGAAGCGGGGGGAGATGACTTTCTGCCCAAACCCGTTGAAATCGATCGCCTGTTGAGCTACTTGGAAAAGTACCTGCAAGTCGATTGGGTTTACGAGGCGGAAGTGGCCGGTGCGGCCACTAACGGCACGGGAACAACCGCTAAGGAACCGCAAGCCGTCGCCCCTCTCGTTGCGCCGCCGCCCGATGACTTGGAAAAACTTTACGATCTGGCCATGCGCGGCTACCTACACGGGATCGAAGCTGAGGTCGATCGCCTCGAACGCGAAGATGCTAGCCTGGTTCCCTTTGCGAGTGAAGTTCGCCAAATGGCCAAGGAATTCCAAGTCAAAAAAATTCGTGAGTTTATTAAACCCTTCATGGGAGCGGAGCGATGATTGCAACCGAACTGGACTCGGCAACCATTTTGATTGTGGACGACAACCCCACGAACTTGAAAGTGCTCTCCGATGCGATCGTCGATTCGGGTTGGGTGATTTTGGTGGCCACGGACGGCGAAACAGCCATCGAGCAAGCCGAGTATGCCAAGCCCGATCTGATTTTACTCGACGTGATGATGCCGGGCATCGATGGCTTTGAAACCTGTCGGCGACTCAAGGATATTGAGACTACCTCGGATATTCCGATTATTTTTATGACGGCGCTTTCCAATACAGAAGATAAAATTAAAGGCTTTAATTTGGGCGCAGTCGATTATATTACTAAACCCTTTCAGCAAGAAGAGGTGATCGCTCGGGTTCAGGTACACTTAAAGCTGCGATCGCTCAGCAGACAACTGGCCCAACAAAATCAGTTGCTCGAAGAAAAAGTCTCCGAGCGCACGTCGGCGTTGCAAACAACCCTAAAAGAACTGCAAGAATCGCAACTGCAATTGGTACAGGGCGAGAAAATGGCCACGTTGGGGCAGTTAGTGGCGGGTGTCGCTCACGAGATTAACAATCCCGTTGGCTTTATTGCGGGCAATTTACACCATGCCGAAGAAGATATCAACAATCTGATCGAATTGGTGGAACTCTACCAACAGGAATATCCCGAACCCCCGGAGAAAATTGCCGACTTAATTGAAGATATCGACCTCGAATTTGTCTGCGAAGATTTGCCGCAGATGATTCAATCGATGCGAGAAGGGACAAAACGCATTCGCAATATTAGCGTTTCGTTGACCACGTTTTCTCGCTCCGACCACGCGGCGAAAGTGCCTTTCGATCTTCACGAAGGGATCGACAGTACCCTGTTAATTCTAAAACACCGTTTGAAAGCCAACGAACGCCGTCCGGCGATCGAAATTATCAAGGAATTCGGCCAGCTTCCCGAAGTCAAATGCTTTCCGGGGCAGATCAACCAAGTGTTTATGAATCTGATTGCCAACGCGATCGATGCGGTGGAAGAAACCAATGAAGGTCGCTCTTACGATGAAGTCGAAAAAAATCCCAACCGCATTATCCTCCATACGGAAGTCAAGGGAGAAAATGCCGTTATTTCGATTAAAGACAATGGTAAAGGCATGACTGATGAGGTGAAAGATAAAGTCTTCGATCACCTGTTTACGACTAAACCCGTCGGCAAAGGGACGGGTTTGGGGCTGTCGATTTCTAGGCAAATTATTACCGAAAAGCACGGGGGGAAAATTCTATGCGAAACGGCTCCCGGCGAGGGAACCGTGTTTGCGATCGAGATTCCGTTAGAATGATATTCATTCCGTTTCCCCTCGTTGCGTTCCTCTGGGGCGCAACGAACGCTCGGAGGCTCTGCCTCCAGAATAACTGCAACCACAGATAAATAGGATAAACACGGATGAGTTTTTGGAAAAAATTGTATATCTCTCGAAGATGAATTAGGATATACACAGGTATCTCCTGGTAATATCTTACACGAGGCAGAGCCTCTAGAATAGCATTCCCTGGCTCTGCCAGGGAACGAGGAGAACCTAGAACCTAATACCTAAAACCTAATACCTAAATATTCAAGCGTTGGAAGACCTCATCTAAGTTACTGAAATGATGGCTCGGATCGAAGCAGTCGGCGATTTCCTCGGGGGAGAGATGTTGGCGAACGCGATCGTCGGTTTCAATCAGAGATCGGAAATTGCCTTCGGGTTGGTTCCAGGCTTCGTGAGCGCAAGACTGCACGATCTGATAGGCTTGTTCTCGGGTCAATCCTTTGTCGATCAATGCCAGTAACAAGCGCTGGCTGAAAATTACGCCGCCGTAGACGTTCATGTTGCGTTTCATGTTGTCGGGATAGACCAGTAAATGCTTGACAACATCGGTGGTTTCCCGTAACATGAAATGAATCAGCGTGCAGCTATCGGCAAAGATGACGCGCTCGACGGAACTATGAGAAATATCGCGTTCGTGCCAGAGGGCGACATTTTCTAAAGCCGCGATCGCGTTTCCCCGGATCACCCGCGCTAAGCCGCTAACGCGCTCCGATCGCACGGGATTGCGCTTGTGGGGCATGGCCGACGAGCCTTTTTGCCCCTTGGAAAAGAACTCTTCAACTTCGAGGACATCGGTGCGCTGCAAGTTGCGAATTTCCACCGCAAACCGTTCTAAAGAGGCCGCCAGTAGCGCCAAGGCTTGAATGTATTCGGCGTGGCGATCGCGCGAGACAATTTGCGTCGAAGCCATATCCGGTTCCAGGCCCAATTTGGCGCAGGCGATCGCTTCTACGCGGGGGTCGATATTGGCGTAAGTGCCCACAGCCCCGGAAATTTTGCCCACTGAAATGTGGCCGCGCAAATGCACCAGGCGATCGCGGTGGCGCAGCATTTCCGCCAGCCAACCCGCCAGCTTGAACCCGAAGGTAATCGGTTCGGCATGGATCCCGTGCGATCGCCCCACCATCACCGTTTGGCGGTGTTCTTGGGCCCGGTTGCGCAACGCTTGGATGCAGCTTTCGACCTCAGCGAGAATCAGATCCAAACTGGCCACCAGTTGCAGTGCCAGGGCTGTATCCAGCATATCAGAACTGGTCATGCCCAGGTGAATGTAGCGCCCCGCTTCCCCCACGTACTCGTTGACGTTGGTTAAAAAAGCAATGACATCGTGGCGGACTTCGCGTTCGATTTCTTCAACGCGATCGACATCGAAGTTCGCCTTTTGTTTGATGTCTGCAACCGCCGCAGCAGGAATGAAACCGAGTTCCGCTTGCGCTTCGCAAACGGCAATTTCAACGCGCAACCAGGTTTGGAGTTTGAACTCTCGCGTCCACAGCGCCCCCATTTCGGGTAGGGTGTACCTTGCGATCGACATTTGGCCCTCGATACGTCAGCCGTATTATTTTAGTTGATTTCGATGGCGAAACGCGATCGCACCGGACGCGATCGGTTTGCTGTGTCTATACGGTGTCGTCGGACTCGGTGGACGCGGGTAAGGCATCCTGGCCTTCGCGGATCCACTTTAGCAGGGCGTTGGCCACCCAACTGCCGACTTGCGTACCGCCAAACTCGAACTCTTCGCGTTGCAGGTGTTCGTTCAACATTTTTACGCCAGCAGGAGTCAAGCCGATCCGTTTTTTGTCCCAGGAGATCGCGCCTTCAGACTCCAATCCCTCAAAAATGGGATCGTAATCACCGACTTTTTCTCCGGTACGTGCCAAACGCAGTTGACCTTTCGCTACTTTTTCACTCGCACCGCCACGATCCCAAATCGCCAGCAAGACGCGGGTTTTCGCATCTTCGGGAGATCCTTTGAACGCCATTTCCATTTTTGATAACTCCTCGTCAGTAAGCACGATCGACTTCCATCATAGTACAAGACGGACGGAATCTGTCCCCAAATCTGATGCGATTCTATTGTTAAAATATCTTGAAAATCTGACCGTCGCGCCGATCGTACCGCTACAATGCTGGTTCTTTAGCCTTTGGTGTCGATATTATCCCCGGCATAGGCGCTAAAACCCCGCCCTAAAGGGTCGGGGTTTTAGCGCCTCCGTACAAGTGGCGACTGAATCTCGTAACAACTATTAACAAAATTTCTCTCTACTCATGCTACAATATCTGCAAGGAGGTGATACAAGTGTACGGATGCCAGCAAGTTTTACTCCATCCTGATGGCGACCTCAAAGCCATTTTAGAATACGTCTGCACCGAAGCCAACAAGTTGCACAACTGCGCCACCTATTACGCTCGCCAAATCTGGTTTAAGACATGGCGTTACGCTCGTAAGTTCGACATTAACAACGAACTGAAACCCAACCGCCATTTCAAGGCTATGCACTCCCAGGCGGCGCAGCAAACGTGCCAAGCGGTCGGCGAAGCCTTTTCATCGTTTCGAGAGCTAAACCAAGCCTACCGCAACGGCGAACTGACTTACAAACCGAAGCCGCCAAAGTACCGCCGTTCGGGAGGGTTGCATACCGTCAGCTATCCCAAACAAGCGTTAAAGCTAAAAAACGGTCAAATCCGAGTGCCGTTGGGTCGGCAAGTGAAGGTGTGGTTCGGGTTAGATGCGTTCTACCTTCCCATGCCCTCTAACCTGCGATTTGAAGACATCAGCGAACTGCGAATCTTGCCCCGCAATCGCTGTTTCTACGCTGAATTTGTCTACAAGCAACCTGTAGAAGCGGCTGACGTAGATCCGAGCCGCGTCCTCGGTATCGATCCGGGACTCGCGAATTGGCTCACCTGCGTCAGCAACGTTGAAACCAGTTTCATTGTAGACGGACGGCACGTTAAGAGCCTCAATCGTTGGTACAACAAAAAAGTTGCCGACCTCAAAGAAAACCGACCGCAAGGCTTTTGGTCGAACCGCTTGGCCGATTTGACAGAAAAGCGCAACCGCCAGATGCGCGATGCGGTGAATAAAGCGGCAAGGATTGTTGTCAACCATTGCTTAACACACCGTATCGGTCGCGTGGCATTCGGTTGGAACGACGGCAACAAAACTGGGATTAACCTGGGCCATAAAACCAATCAGTCTTTCGTGCAAGTTCCCACAGCCCGATTAAAAGAGCGCATCAAGCAATTGTGCGAGCGCTACGGCATTGAGTTTGTGGAAACTGAAGAGTCCTACACTTCCCAAGCGAGCTTTCTCGATAGCGATACCATCCCCATTTACGGTGAAAAACCCGAGGATTGGATGCCATCTGGAAAGCGCATCAAGCGAGGACTGTATCGGACAGCAAACGGATTGCTAATCAATGCCGACTGCAACGGTGCGGCGAACATTTTACGAAAAGTAGCGATAACTTTGGGGTTAAACCTCGAACGAATCGGTAGGGGCGTTTTGACTCGTCCCCAGAGAATTAAACTCTGGTCAGCTAAGCAGTGCCAAGTTGCTGCTTAGAAGAATCCTCATGCCTTTAGGCTGAGGAGAAGTCAAAGATGTCGTTTGCCCAGAAACGCCAGACCTGAAACGCGATCGCATTCCCTATCGCCAAAGGGCGAGAGTTCCGCTAAAATAGGGACGATCGCGTTTCGAGCGAATTTCGCTCTCCACAATCGAGCCAAGATGTTCAACGCCACCGAGATCCTAATTCAAAGTTTTGTCGATCGACTGCGCGATGGCTACCAGCACACTTACGGCGGCTACAAACCCGACTATGCCGATATTATTGCTTGGGCAGGCAGCATGGCTCTCGAGAATATTGCCAATAGCGATGCCCTATATCACAACATCGAGCATACCATTCTCGTGACCCTAGTGGGACAAGAAATTTTGCGGGGCAAGCACATTCGCGAGGGAGGCGTATCTTGCGAGGATTGGCTGCATTTTATCATTTCTTTGGTCTGTAACGACATTGGTTATATTAAAGGGGTTTGCCGTCGCGATCGCCTCGAAGAGAATCAATTTGATTCGGGAAAAGGCAATCTCGTCACTCTGTCAATGGGGGCAACCGATGCCAGTCTCGCTCCCTATCACGTCGATCGCAGCAAGTTATTCGTAGACGAACGCTTTAGCGGTCACAAGTTAATTGTCGCCGAGAAAATTAAGCAAAATATCGAACAAACCCGCTATCCGTTTTCGCTACAAGAAGGCTACGAAAGCACGTCAAGCTATCCGGGATTGTTGCGGGCAGCCGATCTTATTGGCCCCCTCAGCGATCCGCGCTATCTTAAAAAAATGGGTGCTTTGTTTTACGAGTACCAGGAGACGGGAGAGACTGAGGGATGGGGCTATCGCCATCCAGGAGAACTGCGACAAAACTACTCCCAGGTGTATTGGGATAAAATTCATCCGATCGTTAAAGATGCTCTCCAATATCTCTCTTTGACGCAACAAGGCAAACAAATTACGGCTAATCTATATGCGAATATTTTCGCGATCGAACATCAGGAAGAAACAGCCATGGCTCCTTCTTGAGTTCAGAATTCAGAGTTCAGAGTTCAGAATTATCTCCTCGTTCTGGAAAATGCAATGAGGCGATCGTCCTTAATACCTAACCCCGTAAGGATTTAGGGTTCGCTGTTGAGAAGGTCGCGACATCGCTGCCACTGGGGTAAATATCGATCCATGTAGGTATAGAAGCAGTCGTTATGATATCGTTCTAGTAGGTGCACCAACTCGTGAACGAGAACGTATTCGAGACATTCGACAGGCTTTTTCGCTAGCTCCAAATTTAACCAGATTCGGCGGTCTTGGATGTTGCAGCTTCCCCATTTGGTCTTCATCTTTTTGATGCCCCAATAGGAAACTCGTTCGCCGATAATCAGTTCCCACTTGCTCAGTAACTCTGGAACGCGCTGCTTCAGTTGGTGGCGATACCATTCATTCAACACGAGAAGGCGTTTCTCGGTGGAAGTAGCGGGGTTTACAAACAGCCGCAGCGTGCTATTATTAATAATAGCAATTTCGTGACGACCGCAACGTTCGACGACATCCAAGGAATACTGACGGCCGAAGAAATAGTGAGTTTCTCCCGAAACCATTTCTCGTTCGGGCTGGTGGGGTTGCGCGGCAAATTTCCCCTGTTTTTCCCGTATCCAAGAGACGCGATCGGCAACGAAGGAGCGAATACGATCGTCGGTTAAATATAAGGGTGCGGAAACGCGAACCAGGCTGTCAGTTGGGTAGACAGTTAGGCGCAGGTCTTTAATAGGTTTTCGTTCCACAAAAACAGGAATCCCACCGACGACCATTTGCGATACAATAGCTAAGTTGTCGATACTCATCTTGTTGCTCGACTCATTCTAACAGTTCCTTTACGTTGCAGTCGCGATCGCGATCTTCTGGCTATAGGGCGTTGGTTAACCATGATACAGGATTTTCTACAGAGATATTGATAAGGTGACAATGCTAGCCCCTACAGCACCCCAGCGCAACGACGATCGCGTTCCCGGTCGATCGCGGGTATAATGCGGTTAGCGGACTGTGCAAACTGACAACACTGATTTGCTTATGCCCCGTCTCGATCTATATCATAATGTTGTTAGGGTGGCACTTGTTAAAGATGGCTGGACGATAACTCACGATCCGTTGACGATCGAATTTGAGGATTTAATAGTTTATGCTGATTTGGGTGCAGAAAGAATTATCGGCGCTCGGAAAAATAAGCAGAAAATCGCTGTTGAGGTTAAAACGTTTGCCAGCCCTTCACCCGTTACCGATCTAGAGCGAGCCATCGGACAATATTATTTATATTTAACCTTTCTCTCGAAGCAAGAACCCGATCGCGCTCTCTACCTTGCAATTCCAGAACGGAGCTATTATAATTTTTTCCAGCGTCCCTCGATTCAGGCATTTGTCAAGGAACGACGGCTCTCTTTTTTCGTTTTCAATCCAGAACGGGAGGAAATCGTCACATGGATCGTCAACTAGAGCGATATCGAGAAATTGCCCAAAGTATCGTTGATGAGTATGCGAGGTACAAACCGAGTCAAGGTGACATCGAGCTTCAAGCTGTTTGCGATCGCGATTTTTATGGCTTGATTAGTTTTGGCTGGAATGGCGATCGGCGAGTGCACGCGACGATCGTCCACTTGCGAATTGCCAACGGTAAAATTTGGGTCGAGCGAGACGAAACGGAAGAAGGGGTAACGCAAGACTTGCTCGATCGCGGTGTGCCGAAAGAAGATATTGTTTTGGCATTCCATCATCCTGACGATCGTAAGTTAACTGATTTTGCCATCGCTTGACCTGCCTCGCGAAATTAAAAATGAAAAATTAAGAATTAAAAACAGCGATCGTCCCATCTTCACTCATCCCCACTGCGTCGGCGCGACGAGCCAGGATCGATGGTTTCGTCGTAGAGATCGCCGTCGGTGTTACTATACTGTTTCATGTCGTTCAAAATATCATCGAGTGGCGTTCCATCTAGCCATCGATCGCGTTCTTGCGTGTAGTCGCCTTCTCCGGGACTAAAGTATTGAATGAATCGCAAGGTGTCGCAAACGCCTAACGCTTCGGTTAAGGCTCGATATCCTTGTTCGATAATTTCCTTTTGAGTTTTAGCCACGATCGCGATCCTCCAGTTATATGGCCTTCATTAACCATGATACAGGATTTTCTACAGGAATATTGATAAGCGGAACATTTTGTTGTGCTTTCCGAACGAGACGATCGTCTGTGGATAAGAAGATATCGGCACAGCTTCGCTCTGCACTGGCAAGGTGAGCGGCATCGTAACCGGAGAATCCCAATGTTAGAAGTTCTTTCGATCTCGTTTCTATCCATTGAGTGCTGACAACTTTAATTTTAGCGATCGCCAGTATTGCTTTCACGTTTTTCAATTTTTCTGGGTTGGGCATTCGAGCGAGTTCGGCTTCCAAAGCTGCACTATTTATCAGTTGCCAGCGTCCCGACTGGCATTGTCTTAAAATAGTGAGGATTGCCTGCGTTTCTAAAGCGATGCGGGCTTGGTTTTGGTCATCAAAGGGGCGATTGAGACAGCAAGCATCTAAATAAATTCGATAGTTTTTAATCATAGTCGTTGCATTAAAAATGGACAACATTAGCACAAACATCGATCGCCCCCACTGTAGGGGCTACGCATTCACACCGGAAAATGGACAAACTTGGTATCCACATTGATGGTGAATGCGTCGCCCTTCCCCAAAATGGACAACATCGATCGCCGACAATGACCCTGGAAGAGGGCGGGGCATTGTCTATGTCAATTTTTGTAACATACAACCGCGATCGCCGACAATGCCTGGCCCCCTACAGCACCCCGGCGCAACGACGATCGCGTTCCCGGTCGATCGCGGGTATAATGCGGTTAGCGTACTGTGGCGGCTTGTCGAGTCCCAGGGCTGGACAGCAGCGCTAAAACGCGATCGAATCTTTACTTTTATTGACCCATGAACGAAGCACGAATGCAAGCATATTTAACTCTGATTCAGGAGTTAATGCAGTGCCCTGGTGGAGAAGAACCGCGCATCTTGCAGGAAAACGCCGAGTTGTTGGACGAAGGGTTTTTGATGGCAGTGCAAGCAGTGGCGCAACAGTTCCAGGAGGCGGGGAGAGAGAACGAGGCCCAATTTTTGCAGAACTTGGGCGAACAATTAGCAGCCGTCATCGGTGGGGG
>CAKZKB010000035.1 GCA_937121005.1 uncultured cyanobacterium
GGATAGTTCCAAGGGCTAATAATTAACGCCACCCCCAACGGTTCGGGATAAAAATAGGCCGAAGCCGGAAACTGCGCCAGCGAGGTACTCACTTTTTGCCGTTTCGTCCAAGATTTGATATGCTTGAGGATATAATCGATATGGCGACCCACCAGAACTTCGATATAGGCTTCGAGATCGCCGCGTCCCAAGTCAGCAGTGACGGCTTCCAGGATCTCTCCTTCTCGATCCGCGATCGCCCCTTGCAAGCGTTTTAACTGTTCGATGCGAAAGTCCAGTTCTCTGGTTTTTCCGGTGGCGAAAAACTGGCGTTGGTTTTTGAGAATTTCTGGAATGGATAAAGACGCGGACACGAAATTTTCCTCTCTGGCACAACAACGAATCGGGATAACCCCCCTTTTAATGTTATACCTCCAGATCGACAATCTCGAAACCCCTATTCGATTCGCGATCGCGGCGACGGCTTTTGTGCGGCATATAACAAAAGTTAACACAACTTAACAATAATAGAGGCTTATACTAAGATTCACTAAGTTTTATTGACATCGGCAAAGCCCTCTTGACAGACTGTAGGCATATCTTTTGCAGTAAAGCGCACTTTCAATCAGCTATGCAGTCTCCCTTCGTTCTTGCCCCCCGCTATCGACTCGACGACGAATCGTTATGGCTCGAAGGTATCGATCCGGCACGTCGCTACTGGATTGCAGTCAACGGTCGATCGCACCTGACGCTGGCGATCCCCGGCTTAATCGCCAGTTCGCCTACAGAGTTCAAGCAAGCGATGCAGCAGTTTTTCGCATTGCAACCGGGCGAGCAAATGGAGATCGAACGTCCGGTTCGAGATTCTATTTTACATTGTATTAGCACGAATTGTTACGCCTTAGAAGTGGAGCCGACGGTGTGGCATTTATTCGATCGCGAAACCATTGAAAGTTTGTTGATGACGGCGCACCCGGATTGGAAATGCGCCACTCGCGATGCCGATCTCGGTCGTAAAGCGCTGTCTCGCGCCTGGGATGCCTCCGCCGTTGCAGTCTAAATAATACCATTTTCCAAAAACCGTAGGGGCGATTCGCGAATCGCCCCTACTTCAGATCGGACAAACACCGTTTGCCCCTTTCCCGCCAACCAAACAGGGTAGGCACGGGGACGCTACCCCTACAATTACACTGATTGTTTCGGTTCGATGATTCCGCCGCCTAAGAGGACATCACCATCGTACCAAACGGCTGCTTGTCCGGGGGCGATG
>CAKZKB010000036.1 GCA_937121005.1 uncultured cyanobacterium
TGACCAGTTTCCAAATGGGGGATTAGGGGTTTGGGGGATTAGGGGGTTGGGGGTACAAACCTAAAACCTAATACCTAAAACCTAATACCTAAAACCTAATACCTAAAACCTCAAGCCGCAGAGACTTGGAGGCTGTTGGGATCTGCGGGATTTCCTGACAGTTTTACGCCGCGTTCGTTGGCGGCTAAATGGCGGAGAATTTTATAGATTTCCTCAACGCGATCGCTGGCTCCGACTTTATTTGCTAGTTGAGAAACCGAAACCGAACCGGATTCGTTTTGCAAGGCGGCGACAACTTGACGCTGCAATTCTAACACGGCGGCGGCAGCTTTTTTACCTGCTTCTACCCCTGGTTGGTGGTAAGCGTTGATATTGACTAACGACGCATAGAAGCCGACAGCCCGTTCGTACAGGGCAATTAAGGCTCCGATACTGCGTGCGTCGGGGGCGGGCATGGTGACAGTAATCGAACCGCGATCGTTGTCAAATAAAGCCTTGCGGGTTCCTTGCAACAATCCCGATAAATAGTCGCCGGAGGTGACACCGGATTCGACTTCTGTGAGGCGAGTTGCCCCATCGTCTAAAACCTCAATAAAGGTGACAAAAAAGTTGGGAACCCCTTCGCGAAGTTGCTGCACGTAGGCGTGTTGGTCGGTGCTCCCTTTGTTGCCATAAACCGCAATTCCCTGATAGACAGTGTTGCCGTCGAGGTCTTTTTCTTTCCCCAGCGATTCCATGACCAATTGTTGCAAATAGCGGCTAAACAGGAGCAAACTGTCTTTGTAGGGAAGTACGACCATATCTTTTTCCCCTTTGCCATTTCCAGCCGCATACCAAGCCAATGCGAGTAAGGCGGCGGGGTTATTTTTCATATCGGAAACGCGAGTCGCCGCATCCATTTGTTTGGCCCCGTCTAGCATGGCGCGAATGTCGATCCCTTGTAAGGCGGCGGCGGGTAAGCCAACGGCGGACATTTCCGAAGTGCGACCTCCCACCCAGTCGGGCATGGGAAAGGTGGTTATCCAGCCTTCACTTTTGGCTTTTTTATCCAGTTTGCTATCGGTTCCAGTGATGGCGACGGCTTGTTTGGAGAAGTCCAAACCGCGCTTTTGAAAGACTGTTTGTACTTCTACCATGCCGTTGCGAGTTTCGGGCGTACCGCCGGATTTGGAGATAATAAAAACGAGGGTGCGATCGAGCCGATCGCCAATTTCGCTGAGGGTGCGATCGATTCCTGCGGGGTCGGTATTGTCGATAAAATGAATGTTTAATGGTGGATTGACTGGGGCCAGGGCCTCGGCCACAAATTGCGGCCCCAATGCCGAACCGCCGATGCCAACGGAGAGAATATCGGTAAAGCGATCGCTGCTTGGGGGATGAATTTTGCCGCTAAGAACGTCTCGGGCGAAGGCTTCGATGCGATCGAGGGTTTCGACGATTTCTTGTTGAATTTGCCAGTTAGGGGCGATTTGCGGGTCGCGCAGCCAGTAGTGGCCGACCATGCGATGTTCGTCGGGGTTGGCGATCGCGCCTTTTTCTAAGGCTTCCATATCCCTAAAGGCGCGATCGAATTTTGGTTTCATCGACTCGATAAAACTCTCGTCAAATTGCATCCGACTGATATCCACGTAAAATCCCAGTTCTTCGTTATAGTAGAGCCAGTCGAGATAGCGTTGCCACAAGGCCGCAGCGTCCATAGTCCAGTCCTGTCGGTTGTGCGTTTCGCTCTTATTCTACCGCCTCGCCTGACCGATCGCATTTTTCGCGAGGCGATCGTCTGTCGGCCGCGATCGGCATTACAATTGTATTGTGGGGGGCGTTACGCGGATCGAGGGGATTTGCGCGTAACCCACCATCCGTAAACCCCCACATCGAACTATCACAGTTATCTTGGACTTGGACACCATCGCACCATGCCAACGATATACGCATCCGGGACGTGGTGGGTGGTGGCGATGTCAACAGGTAAGGTGTGTTATGCGGCCAAAAAATACAAACCGTCACAAATCGATGATGTTTCCGCATAACGCACCATCCATAAACCCCCGAATTGGATCGTTGTGGCATCATCACATCATGCCAACGATATACGCATCCGGGATGTGGTGCGTTACGGCGGTGTCAATCACGGCCAATCTGTCGGCAATTTGCATAACCCATGTTTCACGTGGTTAATATGAATGTAATCGCAATAGGCAGCGAATTCTTTTTCGTCCCGCACCCGATGTTCCCAAAACCGCCGTTGCCATAAATTTCGTTCTCGACGGGCTTGGCGCGATCGCGTTGTTTTCGTCTCCAAATTCAAGCGATCGCCGATCGATCGCGTTACGTCACTTTTCACCAAACGCATTCGCGTTGAAAAATCCCCGTCGTTTTCCGGTAGCGTCCACAGACAATGAAAATGGTCGGGTAACAAGACAAAAGCATCGATTTGAAAGGGACGATGGGCGCGAACTTTTTCCATCGCCTGTCGCAATGCAACCCTGGCAAGATCGTCGCACAACCAAGCCTGGCGATCGCACGTTACCTGGGTCAAGAAATAGGTCGCCCCCTGCCAATATTCCCGTCGATATTCCGGCATAAATTGTAGGGTGTGTTATGCGACCGGACAATGCGAATTGTTACAAATCGATGGGATTTGGGCGGAACGCACCATCCGCAACCCCGCGATCGGGTAAGGTGTGTTATACGGCCAAAAAACGCGAATTGTTGTCAAATCAATGGTATGTCCGCATAACGCACCATGCACAAACCCAAAATTGAACCATCACGGTTATTTTAACATCATTACGGCAATGTCAATAATAAGGATTACCGCCGTCCTCAAAATCCCGACAGCCGATCGCCTGTTCTGTGAGGGCGACAGTAGGACGAACGGGGCATTTCAGGTGACGATCGTTGGTAAAGAATGCACAGTTGGCGCAGGGGATGCGGTGCATGGTACGGGCTCGCGCCAGCGTCGCAGCCGTGGCCGATCGCACTCCCCACAGCAAGGCGATGACGATCGCCCAAGCGCAAACAAAACAGATAGGGACTAAAAAGGGTTGAATGCCGCGCACCAACCCGGATAAGAGTTGAAAGAGCAAGGCCATGGGTAATTGGTAATCGGTAATGGGTCATTGGCGATCGATCTAACTAATGGCTATCACCCTTTTACTTGCGCTGTCAACCGTTGCAAGCGCCCCATAGTATTGAGTAACAGCCCCGTCGTCACCTCCGCATCTTTGCGTAACAGGATTTCAAAACTGTCCGATCCCACTGCGAGAATGCGAATGCGATCGCCTTTGGCAACCACGCTGGCCGATCGCGTTTGTCGGGTCAAAACGCCCATTTCGCCGATGGTTTCTCCCGCTTTTACGAAGTTGACCACCTTGCGATCGTCCCCTTCGCCCACGATAACATCGGCTTCGCCATCGACCAACAAATAGAGCTCGTCCGACGGTTCCCCCGCCTGACAGACCGTTGCGCCTGCGGCGTAGATCCGCATTTGCGCCTCCTGTGCCAGTTCCAGCAGGGCCTCCGGGCGTACTGAGGCGAACAGTTCCACCTCCCGCAACAACAGTAACTTATCGAGCGTACCGACGCTTTCGATGGCTTCTACGCGCCCCGGATGCCGTTCCCAGCCCACAAGAATGGCCGGTTCTTCGGCAGTTCCGAAGCGGATCGTGTCCCCCGCGTGCAAGGGATGGCGATCGCGCTGTACCCAACGGTTGTCCAAGCGTACCGCACAGTCGCTCCCCAAGAGGACGATGCTGGCCCCACTGGCATCTAAGTAGATGACGGCGTGGTGTCCGGCCACTTGCGGATCGGTGAAAACAATATCGTTGGTGGCGTTGCGACCCACTAATACCGCCGACTGCTGGAAGGCGAACTCGCGGGTTTTGCCGCCTTCGGTAACGTGCAGTACCAAGACTGGGGCCGTTTGCGATCGATCCTCCCGTTCGTTGAGGAGTCGCCGGGCCGTTTCCGTCGTCAGCCAGTGGGGACGATCGCTGGCCAGCAGTTGCCCGGCCCGTTCGCTGGCCCGGCCGGGGTTGACGCGATCGAGGGCGTACAAAGCGGACGATCGCACCAAGGGATCGAGTTCTTGCAACAAGGCTTCTAGGGCTTCCACCACCGAAAGTTCGCTAGGGGGCATTTCCGCAGTCGCATCGGATCCCGGTTGTTGCAACCAAGCGACGATCGCTTCTTCAAACCGAGGCTGCCAAGGGGTGTTTTCCAAATCGCCAGCCAGCAGTTTTTCCACTGCGGTTGGAGCCAAGCGCCCCACAGACCGGGCGATTCGTTCGGCATCGCGATCGGGGCCGATCGCTTCTAAAATATTGAACAGTTGCTCGACAACAATTTGCTGTTTGTTTTGGATGCCAATGGAGCGCAGCAGGGTAAAAATTGCCCCGTCATCGCCTTTTTCTTCTCGTTCTAAAGCGCGATCGCGATCGTTTAAGGCTTGCAATTTATCGAGCAAGACGTTGGCTTTGTCTACCAATTTGTTATTGGTGTCGGCAATTTGCGCCAGTACGCCTTCTTGTTCTTCAGCAGTAATTCCGTATTCTTGCCGTAGGGCGCGAATTTGTTTGCGGTTGCGCTCCATAGCTTCCACTAAAGACATTCCCCGCTCCAAACAATCGAGCAGTTGCAGTTCTAATGCTTCGCAAAAACTCTGCAAGCGCAGTTGATTTTCGCGGCTGCGATGTTTGGTGGGATCGAGCAAGTCGGGATCTTCGACTCCCAGTTCGGTAATGATATCGAAGTGATCGTCTTCTTTAAGTCCCAATTCGAGGCGAATTTGCTCCAAGCGTTCGACGCTGGTATCGGCTTGGACGTTGCCCTGTTCGAGCATTTCTCGCAACACGCCTTTATAGATTTGCAGGCTGGTTTCTTTGCTGAAGTTGGGCAGAATTTTTGCCAGTACGTACACTTCGTCAGGCTTGAGATCCTCCATCGATCGCCCGTCCAAGAACTTTGAGAAGTTCACCTGCAACTTCCCCAATTGTCGCCTCAAGCTGCTGGCAATACTTTCGCGGTTGTAGGTATCGGCACTGCGCGATAGCGTCCGATACAGCCATAAGGTACTGACAATGACGACAATGGTGCTAAACAGGGTTTCAATTGCCGGATGGAAGGTTTTGAGAATCGGGCGACCGCCAAACAGAAAGTAGATATTGAAGACTAGAAAGGTGGAGAGCGCAAAGGTGTGATGTTGTGCCTGTTGTTGGGAAATAGGGTGTCCGATTTTGCTGCGATAGCGACGATACCATTTTTCAAATCCAAGCAAGATAAAGTAACTGGCGAAAACAAAAACGGCGATCGTCAGAGGAACGGCAATAATTTTCGGGATGGGGATGGTATTGCCAGCAATATAAAATCCGGGTGCGAATAGTTCTTCTAGGTGGTTGGTGGCGTGGTTCCAAACACCGGAATAGTAATAGCCCAGGGTTCCCGAATAGAAGAAATAGTACAGGTAAAATCCTAGCACCAAACCCACGTAGCCGTATTGGGCAAATTTGCGTCCCGGTTGGTTGAAACTTTCCCAGTAGTTGCGTTCGGCATCGATATCGATACAAGGGGAGTTGCAGCCAACGCAAGCGCTTTTTTCTTTACCTTCAGTTGTGGTGGTGCGACACATGGATTGCGTCACTTTTTGACTGGGATCTTCGTGAGCTTTACTGCCTAACAGGGCTCGCGGCCCGGTATACACTGATTGTACCGGAGCCATGGGACAAAAATACTGACACCAACTTTTTCCAGCGTAGAGATAGCCGACGGTAATTGCAGCCGCGATCGTCAGCAGTAAAAAGCTGCCCAAAAAATAGCGATCGGCATTGATAAATAGAATTCGCAGGCACAACCCGACGCACAAAAAGCCAAATTGAAAGTAGAGATGGTTGCGAGCCATCCACGAATCTTTAGACATTTTAGCCAGTTCCGATCGCACGGCTCCCGTGCGCGGATTGACTTTTTTCCTCTGTCGCTGCCAACCCATCGCCCTGGGAATTTGCGAGAGAAAAGATAGGGGACAAATTC
>CAKZKB010000037.1 GCA_937121005.1 uncultured cyanobacterium
TCGCGCCACTGGCATGGGCTTCGTCCATGACCACGACACTGCCTTCGTAATTTTCCAAGACATCGAGCATATCGGGCAAGGGCACGATATCCCCATCCATGGAAAATACCGCATCCGAGACCACCAAAATGCGATCGCCCGGACGGGCGTAGCGGCGCAATTTCCGGGCCAGATCGTCCATGTCGCAGTGACGATAGGCTTTCACCCGCACGTCTGGACTTTGGGTGAACATCTTCCCGGAACGGTTGTCGGCGTTGGCGAGTGCCGACACGATGCAGCCGTGATTGAATAGATCCGTGAGAATTAAGGTCTCGCGGGTGTTCTGGAAGCCAGGAACCGGAATCGCCAAGTGACAAAACGCATCCACTAACGCCTGCATCGCCATCCACGCATTTAAGAATAGATGGGTACAGGGTAGGTGCTTGAACTCGGAGATTTCCGTCTCCAGTTGGCGGTGCAAATCGATGCGACCGCTCAGGGCTTCGCAAGAACTGTTGGACGTGCCGTACTGTAAGATGGCATCGATCGCCGCTTGCTTGACGGCCGGATCTTGAACCAGACCCAGAACGTCGTTGGTGCAAAATGTGAGAACGGTGCGGCGATGGCCGGTGTTGCGTTCCTCAATTTCGACTAGATTTCCGTTTTTGTGATGGCAAATATAGCGATCCGGGTACAACCCGTTGGCATATATTTGCTGCATATACTCTTTAACGACTCGCACGGTTAACTCCCCTCACCTGTTCGTTGACGGCCGGGCCTCGGCGCGATCGACGCTACGCGGATTTTCCTAGCTAAGATAGCGGCATTTCGGACGATCGACAAGCCCTGGCTCAAAAAAAGCCGATCGTTGGGGTCGATAGTGGGATCTGTTTCCCGACATCGGTCGTCGGGATCCGGAGGGAAAAGCGCCTGTCCCGAACGCGATCGCTCGGGGGCGATAAGTGTGGCCTTCATGCTATAGTGCTCGATCGTGCTTTAGGTTGGCGAGGTAGGGAGGGGCCGCTATCGCGAGCAACCGACCCGGCGTTCGCCGAATCTGCAACATAAGTTTACTAGATTTATGAACTACTCATGTCTCAACGCAGTAGAAATGAGTTTCCGACGCTTCGCCTGGCCGAGTTTGTACATCCCTCCACAATAAGTGGGGGAAGTACCAGCGCCCGCACCATCAGCATCTAACGAGGCCGGTTCCCGACCCCGAACCCAAATTAAATTAACTTGGGCTGCATTAACATCCCGGTCTTCGATATGGCCGCAACGAGGATTTTGGCAGTAATGAACGCGATCGCCAAGGGTTTTAGCAGTTAACTCCCAACAAGCCGCGCACCGTTGCGTCGGCTTAAGTTTTTGGGTAGGTGTTTCCACAAAACGCCCATCAGTTTCGCCCACTTTATAGGCGATTGCATCCCGCAACATTCCCATCCCCACGCTCAAAATCGAGCGATTGAGTCCGGTTTTTTGCCGCTTGTTTTGACTGCCCTTTTTCGCTTTGCGCGTCATGGCTTTAAGATTGAGTTTCTCTGTTGCTACCAGGCTGTTAGCGCTGACGATCTGTGTAGCGGTTTGATGAACCCAATCGTGTCGGATATGCTTTTGTTGGCGTTTGAGCTTCGAGACCCGTTTCTGTGCCTTTTTCCACCGTCTCGACCCCCGAACCTTTGGTTTGCGGTGCGGTCGTCGTTTGCGACGTTTGGCTTTTTCGGCACGTTTGATGTCCCGGTCTAGCTGCTTTAAACCTTCGGGGATTTGGCTCTTTTCTCCGTTGCTATCAGCGACGGCAGTTTTGCAACCGAAATCCAATCCAATGGCCCCGGTTCCTGTTTCCCGCATCGGGACGCATTTAACAGTGATGGAAGCGTACCATTTCCCACCCGTCCAGACGAGGGTACAGGTGGTGGGTTTGCCCCAGGTTCGCGCTTCCCCGCGCATTCGGATCTGACCCAAGTTGGACAGTTTGAGATGTCCGTGCTTGCCATTGGTTAAAGCCGACCAACCCGAGGTACAAGGATACGTCCAGCCGCGATAGTAGCGAGAGGATTTGAATTTGGGTCGCCCCGATAAGCCCCTGAAAAAGCGTCCGAAGGCGAGATCGACTCGCTTTAAGGTAGCTTGCACGGCATGAGAACCGAGAGCTTTATATTCGGGCCAGACTTCCTTAAATTCGGGCAGAGAGTTTTGTTGCTCGAGGTAGTCTACCGAACGTCCAAATTTCTCGTACTGAGTCCGACGGTTGGCGATCGCGGCGTTGTACAACAAGCAATGCAACCGCCGCCAATAGTGGAGAACTCGCTCGGTGTTGGCGTTGGGATACAGCCTGAAGGTGATTCGCCGCGTGGTGGCCATGTGGGGATCGCGTTGCTGACAATCGATACGATCGTAACACTTAACTGACTCCAAGATTGACTTTTGCCTCATTCCCACGAGGGGGAATCGTTAAAAGTCTGCTAACATCCCTACCTCTTAGAGGGTAGGGACTGCCGCGAAAACGTTCAACTATAGGGCCGAAAATGTCACTCGCAATTTATCGCGGGGGTGAGGGGCGGGAACCGTCGCCAGACTCAGATCTTGTCCGGGTTCGAGTTGCCAGCGATAGCCACGCAGCAACCGCACGGCAAAAATTTTCATCTCCAAGCGGGCCAATTCTTGCCCCACGCAGCCGCGAATGCCGCTACCAAAGGGGAGGTAACTATACTTGTCGGGAGGCGTTGCAAAGCGATCGGGACGGAAAGAATTGGGATCGGCGTAGGTTTCGGGGTTGACTTGGGTTTGGCCGATTTCGTAGAGAAGACACCACCCTTCGGGGAGTTGGTATCCATCCCATTCGCAGGTTTTGAGGATTTTACGGAACCCACCGCCAAGAGGGGGAATCAGCCGCAATACCTCTTGCAACACCCAATCTAAATAGGTCATTTCTTTGAGCGTCTCTAGGGTAAGTGGGGCGATCGGATCGAACTGTTGTTGTTCGTGGCGAAGTTTTTCTTCGACTTCGGGGTGGCGAGCCGTTTCTAAGCAAAAAGACACGATCGCCGAAGTTAAAGCCTCGTGTCCGGCAAACAGTAACAATAATAACTGGTTTTTGAGTTCCTCGAAACTCAAGCCGTTGCCTTCCTCATCTCGAAATTGCAATAACAGCCCCAGAGTATCGCGGCCGAGATCCTCTGCTTGTTGGCGTTGGCGAATGATGTTTTCAACCTCGGCGATCAGTTTCTCCCCCGATCGCATTGCTTGGCCAAATTGCGTCCAGGGTAAATTCCAGGATATGGTAAACAGTCCTTTACACCAGGTTTCAAACTCATTTCCGAGTTCGGTTTCCGAGCCGCCATCGACCCCCGCTAACAACTTGCAAGCGATGTCTAGGGTATAGTTTCGCAGTTCGGGATACCAAGTCAGATGTCCCATTTGCTGCCATTTTTGTAAGTAGCGCTGGGTGATTTCTTCAATGGTATCGATATACCCCACTAGAGCCCTAGACGTAAAGGCTTGCGCCAAGATTTTGCGCCGTATTTGATGCGTCTCTCCCGTTTGCAGGGCCAGAGAAAGCGAGCCGAAAAGGATTTGCGTACTGGACGGCCAGTTAATAGCAAAGCGTTCCTTTTCCTTGGTCAATACGAATCGATTAGCCAGCGAATCTTTGACGCAAATTGTCGGCCGGCCAAACAGTCGGGCTTTGAAAACCGGCCCGTATTTCTGGTGCTTTTTGATGATGTAATCGGGATCTTGCAAGAAGCTCAACGTCTCGCCTAAAATGGGGAGACCAAACTCGCCGGGAGGAAGGGGTAAGGTAGATGGAGACTGACTCATGGTTAACACAATGTCATGTTTTAGGTAGCAGAACGAGACCCAACGCCGTGAGTTGCTGGGGTACGTGCTTCAACCGAACCTACAGATCTCCCCTTGTTTGTTGTTCGTTGATGCGTTGATAGAACGAGACCCAACGCCGTGAGTTGCAGTTGTTGGGTTGTATACTTTAACCCAATTTACACCAGGAAGTGTTGCCAATCAATGGGCTTGACAAAGTAAGAAAGATGTAGTAATAGCGCCTACTCAAATTTTTAATTGATACTATTTAAATTGGAGTGAAGCGACTGACTCGCAGGTTATCGCGGGGGTGGGGGGTCGGAACTGTCACCAAGCTCAGATCTTGTTCGGGTTCGAGTTGCCAACAGTAGTCGCGCAGCAAACGCACGGCGAAAATTTTCATCTCCAAGCGGGCAAATTCTTTTCCCAAACATTCGCGAATGCCACCACCAAAGGGTAAATAGCTATACTTGTTGGGGGAGGTTGCAAAGCGATCGGGGTAGAACTCCTTCGGATCGGGGTAGGTTTCGGGGTTGGCATGGGTTTGCCCGATTCCATAGAGAAGACTCCACCCTTGAGGAATTTGATAACCTGCAAATTCGCAGGTTTTTAGCACTTTACGAAACCCACCCCCAACAGGAGGAATCAATCGCAATACTTCTTGTAATACTTGCTCTAAATAGGTCATTTCTTTGAGCGTTTCTAAGGTCAAAGGTGCGCTCGGATCGAACTGTTGTTGTTCGTTGCGAAGTTTTTCCTCAATTTCGGGATGGCGAGCCGTTTCTAAGCAAAAGGACGCGATCGCCGAAGTTAAAGTCTCGTGTCCGGCAAACAGTAGCAATAATACCTGGTCTTTGAGTTCTTCAATGCCTAAGCCATTGCCTTCTTCATCTCGCGCTTGCAACAATAATCCCAGAGTATCGCTACCGGGGTTGTCTGCGTGTTGGCGTTGGCGAATTGTTTTTTCGATCTGTACGAGGAGTTTCTGGCGCGATCGCGATGCTTTGCCAAATTGCGTCCAGGGCAGATTTAAGGGGATGGAAAACAGTCCTTGACACCAGGTTTCAAATTCATGGCCGAGTTCGGTTTGCGAGCCGCGATCGACCCCCACTAACAACTTGCAAGCCACGTCTAGGGTATAGTTTCGCAGTTCGGGATACCAGGTTAGCTGTCCCATTCGTTCCCATTTCTGGCAGTAACTCTGGGTGATTTCTTCGATGGTATTGATATAACCCGATAGCGCCCTGGGCATAAATGCTTGGGCCAAGAGTTTGCGCCGTGTTTGATGGGTTCCTCCCGTTTGTAATGCCAGAGATAAAGACCCTAAAAGTGCCTTCGTACTGGGCGGCCAGTTAACGACAAAGTATTCGTTCTCGTTAGTGAGTACGAATTGATTGGCAGGGGAGTCTTTGACAAAAATGGTCGGCCCGCCAAACAGCCGAGTTTTGAAAATTGGCCCGTACTTTTGATGCTTCTTGGTGGCGTAGTCGGCATCTCGCAAGAAGTTCAATGTCTCGCCTAAAATGGGGAGACCGAACTCGCCGGGAGGTAGAGGTAGGGTAGATGTAGACTGGTTCATGGTTAATTTTATTTCTCTATGTTACTAGGAACGAGTAAAAATCCTTGGGTGTCGCTCAGAACAACACTATTGAGATCGTCAAGTTCTAAGCCTGGAGAGGCGATCGCCACTTGCCATTCTGACAGGTCGAGATCCAGCCATTCTCCTAGAGTTGCGGTCGTAGGTTCGCCTCCAAAATGTGCTACCATAGCAACGCGATCGCTTTCTTGTTTCGGGTGGCTGCGAACGCCATAAAATAGAGTTTGCGTCTCGTTACTGAGGCGATCGAAGCGATCGGTTCCTTTGAGGTTTTCTGCCAACCAAGAGCGTTGGTGGCGAAACTGGCGCACGTTGAGGTTAAACTGCGATCGCCCTGCATCGACCTCATCTTGAGTTTGAGCCACGTTACAAACATCGTAACAATCTTCCATAAATTCGAGGGCAAACTTTTTCAATTGAGGCACGTCCAGACTTTTGAGAAAGGCTATCATCCCCGGACGGTTCAGTTTTTTCAACAGCTCGAGATCGCAGCTTTCGGTTGTATCTCCCAAGCACATTTGGCAGGCACGAGCCACAATTTTGAGATCGTAATCGCTCTCCATCATCGCATTTTGCAAGGCACGACCGAATTCTTTCAGTTGCTCTAGGTTCTCAAATCCTAACGCTTTCAGGCGCTTGAAATTGCCCGGTTTATCGTACAATTGCGGCGATACTTGCCAGTCGAGAAAACCAATTTCTTCCGAGACAACTTTGACACCGTAGCGATCGTCCGTATTGCGGAAAAACATCCAAGGCGATCGCATTAAAGCATTAATAAAATCCATAGGCAACCCCGGTGCAAACCCATACACCCACAGCATCATTGCCGGATTGTCGTAGGCATTTTGCAGCACCGCAGGCAATGTTTCCCCTAAATTCCAGTTGATTTCTCCCTGGAGATCGATTTGATTGCCTCGGCGAATGGTATCGTGGTTGGCACATCCGGTAATCCAGCGATCGCCCCCAAACATCACCTCGCAAACTCGCCGCCATTTCTTATCCCAAAATCCCTTGAGTGCGGGCGTGTTATGGGCGAAAATTAGCGGCCCCCACTGATACGAATCGGGACGCAATTCGATTAGATCTCGGTACGTCGAAGTCTCTTCCCAACCTGGTTTCGGCCAGGGTCGTCCATCTTCAAAAATGGTAAATAGCAAGCGCTGGTTGCCGTCAATTGCTTGCACGACATCGCTCATTTTCAACAAATAGGCATCGTCTTGTTCTACCCGTCCCGATAGGGGATTAAAAAAGCGAAAATCTTGCCCGCCATCGATGCGAATGCCGTCCGCACCTGTATTAATTTTGCGACGCTGCATCTCTAGAAAAATGGCTCGCACGGCTGGTAACTGATGGTTCAAATCTTGGCCGTACATATTCGGCCCTTTCATGTACTGACGATTGAGTAATAGTTCCGATTGGTTGTCGGCGTGGCCGTACACTAAATCGTAAATGACTAATATTGGCCCGGTAGAAAATTCATGCAGGGTTTCGATAAATTCGATGGCTTCGTCGGGTCGCAAACTGGCGAGAAATGCCGAATTAACTGCACTCGATCCGAGAATGGGAACGTCGTAACCCCAGTCTTGGGTATTAGGGTTTCTTAAGGTAATCTCAATTTCTCGCGGGGGAACCTCTTCAATTCGTCCGTCGTCGGGATCGCTGAAGCGGAAAAATTCGCTTTCAAAAGAATAGTCGCTGCGAAACTCGATCGTCGGTTCGATGGGTAACAGTTGAATGGCATCGTAGCCGACATAATTTTGTTCGCTGGGGGTGAGGGTTTCGCCCCGTTCTAACTTTTCGTTGAGGCGGCGATACAACTGAGTTAATCCGGCAAACGTGCCTTCGGGGGTTGCCGTGCCGACGTGCATTTGTAAAATGTTGGTTGGGGCAGCAACTCGGGGAATTTCCGATCGCGATTCGGGTATGCCCGTGCGTTGAAAATATTCGAGATCTTGACGTTGTTTTTGCAAGCTGTCGATGTCGTACACTTCAGCGGGGGCGAACACGCCAAAAGGGAGAGAGTACGGCACGACATCGCGCACGGTTTGGACGCAATCTTGGCGATCGACGTAGCGCAACCAATAGAACGATCCGGCGCGATCGCGCGTTCCTGCTTGCAAACCGGAAATAACACCCCAAAAATATTCGCCTTGTTGTCGCAATTGCAAGCGGTGGCGAGAAAAGCGGGTCGTCCGTTCTTTTGCAAACCAATCGACCGGATCTAAAGGGGTAAAAACTTCTAAATAAATCGCTCGCGGGCGAATGGCTTCTCGGGTCAGTTCGGGAGTCCAAAAAACGATTTCGGTCAATCC
>CAKZKB010000038.1 GCA_937121005.1 uncultured cyanobacterium
CCAGTTCGTAGTCAGCTGCGTCCGCAACGTAGCCGCAGTTGCTACTGTTGGCCCCACCAGCCGTGCCCGTTCGTTCGATATTGTCAAACCCCGCCGACAGGGACAAGGTTTCAGCACGCGCGACCCCGGCGGTGGCGAGCAAAATGCTAAAAACCATTGAGGCGAGTTGGATTGGGGTTTTCATGGTGGCCTCCTGGCGATCGCCGTGACTTCTACCCTCTAGGGGTACATTTCTAGGATGGCGCAGTTTGTCCGCGTTTGTACCCAACTTATGCCACTTTTTACAGTGCATCTACCCGGTTGCCAACAGTTGGCGGGCTAAATTGAGGTCGAAATGGGTGGCTTCTCCTACGTCTCCCGATAGAACTTGAAACGGACGATCGGGTTCTCCCAAACTGTCGATAACCAGCTTCGCGCCGGAAAAGTCGAGCGATCGCGTATAGTCGTTAACCGTTATTATTGTGGCGATTCCTGCTCCTGTTGCTGCTTGCAATCCCGCCAGGGAATCTTCGATAACCAAACAGTTTTGGGGCGGGATTCCCAGTTCCTCTAAAACGTAGCGGTAGACATCGGAAGCGGGTTTTTTGTGAGCGACAATATCTCCGGCGGCCAGAACTTCAAACCAATCGGGATCGAGATGTTTTTCGAGCAAGGCCATGGCGTTGGGTAACGCACTTGTCGTGGCGATCGCCAGGCGAATTCCCCCTCGTCGCGCCTCGATTAACAATCGTTTTACCCCCGGTCTCAAGGGGATTTCTCCTTGGGAGAGTAGCTGTCGATAGTAGTGCGTTTTGAGTCGATGGAGTTCCGAAACAAAGGGTTGTAAATCGTTAGGCGGTGTAAAATTTGGACGATACTTTTGCAGATAAAATTGTATCCGTTCTTTGCCTCCCGCCACAGCAAGCAGTTGGCCGTAAAGGGAGACCGACCAGTTCCAGTTGAGATCCCGTTCCGTAAAAGCACGGTTAAACGCCAGTCGGTGTCCGTCTCGTTCCGTTTCGGCTAGGGTTCCGTCTACATCGAAAATAATAGCTTTGAGTTCGGGCATTTCAATGAACAATGAGCAATGAGCAATCAGCAATCAGCAATCAGCAATACCTCTGGCGTTCGGGGGGAGGCTTGGATATTCGGTTAGTCGATTCTTGTCTAGTATCGATTTTACTATACTCTTGTTTCTGCGATCGACCCAATCGGGAAACCGTCGCCAATCTGCGCGATCGGGGATACAACTCCCGGACTTCCCACTCACGGTCTAAATTTTTAATTTTTAATTTTTAATTTTTAATTTCACGATGTACTTCCTAATGTTCGCGAAAGATGGTATAATAGCGAGTGCCATCTGTTTAATGGGGAAGAAAACCATGGCCGCTGTAGAAATTTATAGTTGGAGTCGCTGTCCGTTTTGCGCCCGAGCCAAAGCCTTGCTCGATCGCAAAGAGATCGACTATCAAGAATATGTCATCGACGGAGACGAAGAGGCAAGGGAGAAGATGGCCAAACGCGCCAACGGCCGCCGCAGTCTCCCGCAAATTTTTATCGACGATCGCCACATTGGGGGATGCGACGATCTCTACGATCTCGACGATCGCGGCGAACTCGATCCGCTTTTGAACTAACATACACAACAATACGATCGATCGGGACAAAACGAACCGTTATGCGAATTTTATTTGTTGCAGCCGAAGCTGCCCCCCTAGCCAAAGTTGGCGGTATGGGAGATGTAGTGGGTGCGTTACCGAAAGTCTTGCGGGACATGGGTCACGACGTGCGCGTTTTCATGCCCTACTACGGTTTCTTGTCGGATAAAATTGAAGTCCCCAAAGACCCGGTATGGTGGGGATATGCTATGTTCGAGTCCTTCGCCGTCTACGAAACCACGTTTCCGAACTCGGACGTACCGCTTTACCTGTTCGGACATCCGTCATTTTGGCCCCGGCGCGTGTATTATGGCGATGACGAACATTGGCGTTTTACCTTGTTTGCTAACGGGGCGGCGGAATTTTGCTGGAACCACTGGAAACCCGAAATCGTTCACTGTCACGATTGGCATACGGGAATGATTCCAGTATGGATGCACCAGTCGCCCGATATTTCTTCGGTATTCACCATCCACAATTTAGCCTATCAGGGGCCGTGGCGCTGGTATTTGGATCGGATTACTTGGTGTCCTTGGTATATGCAAGGTCATAATACTATGGCTGCGGCGGTGCAATTTGCCGATCGCGTCACCACTGTTTCTCCTACTTACGCCCAACAGATCCAAACTGCTGCATACGGGGAAACCATCGAAGGGTTGCTATCGTTTATTAGCGGCAAAATGACGGGCATTCTCAACGGCATTGATGTCGATAGCTACAATCCCGAAACCGATACTAACATCCATCAAACCTTTGGGATCGATACCATCGAGAAGCGCCGCGCCAACAAAATTGCCCTGCAAGAAGAGTTGGGATTGGAAGTTAATTCTAATACCTTTCTCGTCGGTATTGTCAGCCGTTTAGTCGAGCAGAAAGGTCTCGACTTGATTTTGCAAACCCTCGATCGCTTCATGGCTTATACCGATACCCAGTTCGTGTTGTTGGGAACGGGCGAGCGCTACTACGAACAGCAAATGTGGCAATTGGGAACCCGATATCCGGGACGCACTGCTGTTTATTTGCTCTATAACGAAGCCCTTTCCCGGCGCATTT
>CAKZKB010000039.1 GCA_937121005.1 uncultured cyanobacterium
ATTTATTTTACGCGACGGGGACGAAGCCATCGATGCCGATGTTTACGTCAGTGCCATTCCCGTCGATCCCCTCAAGTCTTTAATTCCCTCACCCTGGCGAGATCTGGCGTATTTCCAGCAACTCAACGGCCTAGAAGGGGTTCCCGTCATTAACCTGCACTTGTGGTTCGATCGCAAACTTACCGATATCGATCATCTCCTCTTTTCGCGATCGCCCCTCCTCAGCGTCTATGCTGACATGAGCAACACCTGTCGGGCTTACGAAAACCCCGACAAATCCATGCTGGAATTGGTGTTGGCCCCAGCTAAAGATTGGATTTCCCAACCCGACGAGGCCATCGTTGCTGCTACCCTAGAAGAACTGAAAAAACTGTTTCCCCACCATTTCGATACCGAAAATCCCCCAAACCTGATAAAATCTCACGTTGTCAAGACTCCGCGATCGGTGTACAAAGCCACTCCCGGTCGCCAACAACACCGTCCCGACCAAGTTACGCCGATCTCCAATTTCTTCCTCACGGGAGATTTCACCATGCAGCCTTACTTGGCCAGTATGGAGGGAGCCGTACTTTCTGGTAAGCTGACGGCACGGGCGATCGCAAACTCGCCTTTCCCTCGCACTCCGTTAACGTCCCAGTCTGCACCGAATGCTGCAACTGCATAAGTCCGCGCCCAGTCCCCGACCCCATATCTCTCTGGAGGAATCTTACCAACGATGCCGCCAGATTACGGCTGAGTATGCCAAAACATTCTACCTGGGGACGCTGCTCATGACCCCACCCAAGCGGCGGGCCATCTGGGCAATTTACGTCTGGTGTCGCCGTACCGATGAGTTGGTAGACGGGCCGCAGGCGCAGTTTACGACTCCCGCCACCCTCGATCGCTGGGAAGAACAACTCGAGTCGGTCTTCGCGGGTCATCCCGTTGACGATCTCGATGTGGCCTTGGTCGATACTCTAGAGCAATTTCATATTCCCATCGAGCCGTTCCGGGATATGATTGCCGGACAGCGCATGGACTTACAGCGATCGCGCTACCAGACTTTCGAGGAGTTGCATCTTTACTGCTACCGCGTGGCGGGGACGGTGGGGTTAATGTCAGAAGTGGTGATGGGGGTAGAACATAACATCTCGGTTCCCCCTTGGCGCGGCGAGGTACAGCGGCCGACAGAAGAGGCGATCGCCCTGGGAATTGCCAACCAACTGACGAATATTTTACGCGACGTGGGGGAAGATGCCCGTCGCGGCCGCATCTATTTACCCCTAGAGGAACTGGCGCAGTTCGACTATACCGAAGACGATTTATTTAAAGGGATTGTAGACGATCGCTGGCGGGCGTTTATGCAGTTCCAAATTCGGCGATCGCGGCGCTATTTCGATCGGGCCGAAAAAGGTGTCAGCGCCCTCAGTCGGGACGCACGCTGGCCGGTATGGACGGCGCTAATGCTCTACAGTAAAATTCTCGACGAGATCGAGCGCAATCATTACGATGTTTTCCGACATCGCGCCTACGTCCCTAGTTGGCGGAAGCTGGCGTATTTGCCCGTCGCTTGGTTGCGGGCGCAAGCGTTGTAATCGGTATAATGAAATATGGAACGAATGGAACAGGAACGCCAAGAAAAAGAACGGGAACGCCAAGAAAAGGAACGCGCCCAACAACGGTTAGAAGATCTAGAAGCCTTCTTGCGATCGCGAAACATCGATCCCAATAACATTTGAGGTAATTGGCTGTCACCGCGATCGTCACTTTCTCCTCCATGTCCTTTAGTCTACCACTCTACCCCCCTGAATGGTTACGGGACAAGGAAAAAAGGAGAAATCAATGTTCATTTTTCATCCTTGAAACCTCATACCTAAAACCTAAAACCTAATCGCTCCATTTTCGCAACAAATTGGCAATACTCTTAGAGAGGAGATCGAATTCGTCGGTTTTTCCGTCGCGGGCAAACAGCGATCGCCTTACGGTTTCCAAGTCGAACAATATCTCGCGATCGCCGAGATCGCGCACCCAACTTTGTACCCAACCGACGCAGACAAAGCGAGTGCCTTTGTTAACGCGATCGACTCGATGTAAGGTAGAAGAAGGATAGACGATCGCTTCTCCGGCTGCGAGTTTGTAACCTGTTTCGTCGTCGGCAGTTTCGATAACCAATTCCCCGCCTTCGTAAGCGGAGGGCGAGTTTAGAAAGATCGTAAACGAAACATCCGATCGCCACTTTCCCATGAGGGCGTTATCGGTATGTCTACCGTAAGACATTCCCGGATCGTAGCGGCTAAACAAAAGAGAATGAATGGCTTTCGGACGGACGGCGGCTTGGAAAAGGAGATTGCGATCGAGTGCGGTTTCTACTGTTTTCTTGAGTTTTTGCGTCCGATCTGTCCCTTTGGAGAGTTGCTGATTATGTTTGACTTGCTTGGCATACCAACCCGCCGTCAGCTTGCCATCGACAAATTCAGCCGCTTCTAGACTGGAGGCGATCGTGTTTAATTCTTCGGCGGTTAAAACCTGGGGGATTTTCAACAACATAATTTAGATTTATTAACTGTGCGATCGCGATTTTTGGCCCTGTAGGGGCTAGGCATTCACACCAAGACATGAGGAAATTAGAAACAATCAACATGGTGAATGCCTAGCCCAACCAATTAGCACATTTGCAACCATTCAAGTGTCTCCAGAATATCGCGAGGCGGAGCCTCCAAAGTGCGTTGCGTCCCGGAGGAACGCAACGAGGAGGAAAAGGGGTTAGCTGTGCAATTCGATTTCTGCAATCAAACCAAACACCTCCGACGGGGTTTTTACAGGAGTTTCCGGTGGTTCGATCGACGGCCAAGCCGTTTTTAACTCCTCAAAAGCAGCAACGATCGCCTCGTGGTCTTCTGGATTTTCTTGACTCATGGTGTCGGCAATATTTTGATACAGGGACTCGGAATATAAAACGAAGCCTCGGGAGTCTTGGTACTCGATCGGTTCGACGATTGTACCATCCGCGATCGCGGCTTCGTACTCCTCGGCGGCGGTGCGTAACATTTCGTTAATCGCAGCGAGAACGAATTCCGGCGACTGTCGTTGTTCTTCCGGTATGGCCGCGATCGCGGTATCGATCGATGCCATCGCTGCTTCGTATTGTTCTTGAGTTTCTGGCTGTTCGGGGCTGGCTTTTATGAAGTCGTGAAGGGCATTTAGATCCTCTTTAAACTGCGGGATATTGCGTTCGTCGAGTTGGGTTTCGATGTTGGCATAGAGTTCTTCGACAGGATGGCCGATATGCGGTTCGGCAGCCGCATAATCCCCTTTTTCCATTAACTCTTCAGCAGCCATCAGGTGGCCTTTCATTAAGCCTAAAGCGGTTATGTAATCGACTTCAGGATTACCCGAAGACGCGCCTTCACCACCTTCACCACCTTCACCGCCTTCGCCACCTTCTCCACCTTCGCCGCCTTCACCACCTTCTCCACCTTCACCGCCTTCGCCACCTTCACCGCCTTCTTCACCTTCGCCACCTTCACCACCTTCACCACCTTCTTCGATGGTTTCTTCTTGAGGCGTTTCGGCTTCACTTCCTTCGCCGCCTTCTCCACCTTCAGTTCCGGGTGTACTGCAAGCTGCGATGCTAGCAGCCAAGCCAACAGAGAGAAATAGTTCGACAGGTTTGAGAGATTTTTTCATGGTAAATACACTCGATCGAGTTTTCAAAATTGCGTACTGAGACTAGAGGCATTGATGACAACGCCTCTGCTAATAGTGTCGGGGCGATTGTTAGCTAAACGCAGGTTAACAGAAAAAGTAGCCGCTAGGACGCAGCTAAGATAGATGGCATTGGTGACAACAACAAAGCGAAAGTCGTTCATTGACTTAACCTCAGATTTGACAGTAAAAACAGTTCAGGCAGGCAACACTTCAAATTTTCCCATGCAGCCATGTTCGGCGATGAGATCTTGATGGGGATGGAACATATACGTCCCCGGATAGATATAGGAAAATTCGATAATATGTCGTTCCATTGTCCCTAGCGTGACGACATCGCTTTCGGTTGTCGGCGTTAGGGTCATCCCCGTCGGATAGACTTTGAAAAAGTTGGCGTGTAGGTGAAATGTGGCCGCCGACTCGAACTCGATCGCGTTCAACAAATAAATTCGCACGGGTTGATTTTGGTAGATGCGAATGGGACGATCGTAGAAGTAGTCCGGGATGCCATTAAAGGCATACAATTCGTTGCGATCGTCGTCGTTGGTATCGTATCCGGCCATGATGAGAACGAGCTCGTCAGCAGGCGATCGACCCTGGGGCGGATCGACAATAAATAAGCCGTACAAGCCTTTCGATAAATGGCGAGTGACGGGTTCGATATGGCAGTGATATAAATGCAAGCCAAAGGGTTTAGCATCAAATTCGTAAACCACCTCGTCGCCGTTGCGAACCGGATCGACTCCATCCATTTCGGCCGGGTGAATGCCGTGAAAGTGGATACTATGAGAATGTCCGCCTTCGTTGTGGAAAATAATCCGAACGCGATCGCCTTCTTTGACCCGCAATGTGGGGCCGGGAACGCGACCGTTGTAGTTCCAACTGACAAAAGAAACGGCCCGGTTGAGTTCGAGAGTGGCGGTGTCTGCTGTTAGGTGAAATTCGCGGACGGTACGGCCGTTTTCTTGCTTGGCGGTTCCGTAGTCGAAGTCTCGCAACATGGCCATGGGGCTGAGACTCTCGCCAAACTGGGGTAGATCGCCTTCTACCGGGGGAACCCGGACGGCGATCGCGGGCGATCGTCGGAACCAAGCCGCCGCGGCCCCCGCTAAACCCAGGCTTCCCAGTCCCAGCAGCAGGCGGCGGCGTGTCAGCAGTGTTGGTTTTGGCTTGCCCACAGATGAGAAAAGTTCCTAATATATTCAATCTCTATGCAGTGTAAGGGGCAAATCCTCTGTTGTCAATCATTCTCATTTGTCAGGGGCGACGGGGGAACGAGACACTCTCTGTGTTAAACAGTCGATCGCGGCGATCGCTCTGCCTGTACTATGAAAAGGAGAATCCTTACGAGCATCCTTTTATTTATGAGTGCAGCGAGTAAAATTAAATTTGGCACCGACGGCTGGCGCGGGATTATCGCCGACGATTTTACCTTCTCCAACGTCTGTAAAGTAACGCGGGCGATCGCGGCCTATCTCGAAACCGCCTACAGCAAAGATCGTCCGGTTCTGATTGCCTACGATACCCGCTTCCTGGCTGATGTTTTCTCCCGCACCGCGGCCGAGGTTTTGGCAGACTTGGGGTGGACGGTAAAAATTGCCGATCGCGACTGTCCCACCCCCGTTATCGCCTACAATGCCGAACATCTCAACTCGGCTGGGGCCTTAATGTTCACCGCCAGCCACAACCCGGCCCCCTACTGCGGCATTAAGTATATTCCCGACTACGCCGGCCCCGCCACCCCGGAAATTACCGATACCATTGTTGCTAATATCGACAGTGCCAGCGACGAACCCCCAACAGGCGATCGCGACAGTCAAATTTCGACATTCGATCCCAAACCTGCCTACTTACAATTTCTCTACCAACGCTTGGATATCGATCGCATTCGATCGGCGAAATTAAACGTTAAATACGATGCGTTGTTTTCCACCTCTCGCGGTTATTTAGATGAGGTGCTCGAATACTGCGGTTGCCAAGTGGAATCGTTTCACACCCACCGCGACGTACTGTTTGGCGGCGGAATGCCCGAACCCAAAGGCGAACAACTCACCGAACTCGTCGATGCAGTGACGAAAGATAAAGCTGATTTAGGGTTAACCACCGACGGCGACAGCGATCGCTTTGGCGTGGTCGATGAAAAAGGAAATGTCTTAACCCCCAACACGATTTTACTGCTGCTCGCTCGCCATTTAACGAAAAATAAAGGCAAAACCGGGGCGATCGTCCGCACCGTTGCCACTACCCATCTGCTCGATAACTACGCCGCCAGCAACGGTTTAGAACTGTTTGAAACCGCCGTCGGTTTTAAATACGTGGGGGCGAAAATGCGCGAAACCGATGTCCTCATTGGTGGAGAAGAATCCGGCGGTCTCAGCGTCATCGGCCACATTCCCGAAAAAGATGGGATTCTTGCCGATATGCTCGTCGCCGAAGCGATCGCCTTTGAAGGCAAACCCCTGTCGCAACTCGTCGAAGAAGCGATCGCCGAAGCCGGCGGGCCGCTGTACAACAAACGCCTCGATCTGCACCTTACCGAAGGTCACAAGCAAGCGGTTCTCGAAACCTACAAAAAAGAAACCCCCAGCAAAGTCGCCGGAATTGGAGTCAAAGAAGTCGGCCGCAAAGATGGGGTCAAACTCTACTTAGAAGAAGGCAGTTGGGTCTTGCTGCGCCCATCGGGCACGGAACCGTTAGTACGGGTTTACATCGAAACCGACTCCACTCAAAAACAACAGCAAATCGCCGAGTTCATGGAAAAAGAAATCCAAAAACTCGCTCCCCTCTCGGGGAAGTGAGGGATTAGGTATTAGGTATTAGGGATTAGGTTTTAGGGGAGGCTTTGTCCTGCCAGTCCGCAAACCTTTCTCCCCCTCCCCTTGTCCCCTTGTCCCCTTGTCCCCTTATCTCCTTGTCCCCTTGTCTCCTT
>CAKZKB010000040.1 GCA_937121005.1 uncultured cyanobacterium
GAATTTCTCCCACCCGAGACTCAGCTTCGTCCCGTTCGTTGCGGGCCTGTTCTACCTCCGCCAGTCTCGCATCGACTTCCGCTTGCGCCGCCGCTAATTCTGATTGCAACGGATTATTTTCAATGCGGGCTAGCGTTTCCCCGTCAAAGACAAAATCGCCCACTTCCGGGACGAGATCCACCAGTTGACCGTCGCTACGGGCCCGCAAAGAAACGCGCCGTTTGGGTTCGGTCGTCCCGCTATAGGTCAGCGACTTCCCTTGGGATTCTCTCTCGGCGACGGCGATATCGACGGCGATCGCGCGATCGTCCTGTTGGCGTTGGGTTTGGGCGTTCGCCGTTTCCCGAGGGCTAGGCCCGCATCCGAGAGATACGCACAATATTCCCAGGAAAAGTCCTGTCACCCCGTATTGTTTCAGTCTCATCGGAGATCGAGCCTCGTGCGTCAGCAAACCTTTAGTCGTGGCGATCGATTTCTATGCGGATCGCTTTGTCATTATTATATCTTAACAGGACTTAAACAAAACTTCCCCCCCAATATAACCTCTGTTCTTTAACCTCATTTTATGTCAGAGAGCCAGTCCTTATCGCGATCGCTCCTTCCTCTGCTATACTGTAACTATCTTTGCTATCGCAACCGAACGAAATTGCCTCATGTCAGCCAAAGATGTGTATCACAATACAGTCAAGGTGGCCTTGCAAAAAGACGGTTGGTTAATTACCCACGATCCACTGGTGCTGGAGTTGTCTTCCGGTCGGCTGGAAATTGATTTGGGTGCAGATCGGTTGATTGGTGCGAGGAAAGAAAACATCCAAATTGCTGTTGAGGTCAAAAGTTTTTTATCTCCTTCTCTAACCTCTGATTTTCATCAGGCTTTAGGACAATTTCTGAATTACCGAGTAGCCTTAAAAATAAAAGAGCCAAATCGAGTTCTCTTTTTAGCCGTCCCAGTCAAAGTATATCGTAACTTTTTTTCTGGAGAACTCGCACAGTTGAGCGTTGCAGAATACAACGTTAAACTCTTCGTCTTCGATCCCGAACGGGAGGTTATTGTACAATGGAACAGCTAGAACAATACCGCCAATGGATTCAGCAAATTCTAGCCGAACACAACAAATACAAAGCTGCCCATGGCGACCTAGAACAATTTACGATCGTGGATACCCAAAACGATCGCTATCAGCTATCAACTGTTGGTTGGGATGGCGATCGTCGTATATTTAGTTGCTTGATTCATATCGATATCAAGGGCGATAAAATTTGGATCCAGCATGATGGTACAGAGGTTGGGGTTGCCAATCAACTGGTCGAGTTGGGTGTCCCCAAAAAAGCGATCGTCCTGGGATTTCACGATCCAAACGCACGGAAGTTTACAGAGTTTGCCATTAATTGAGCAGAATTTTTGCACACAAAAAAGAACAACGAAACTTAAATTTGTTCGTTGTTCGTTGTTCGTTGATGCGTTGTTGCGTTGTAATTAGTATCGTTCCACCTCTGGTTGAAAAGCTGGCATCTCAAAATTGGAGCGATCGTACAGAAAGCGCGTCGCTTCCTCTTCTAAACGATTGATTTTATAGGGTTCGAGAACGCTATTATGCCGCAAGGCGGTCACGTAGCCTTCTAGGTAGAGGCGGATCTCCTCAAACCGATAGCCGCGATTCCACATTTCAGTAAAGGCATCGGTGAGTTTTTGGTAGCAGCGAATGGTTGCGGTGTCCTGAAGCATAGTTCCGATTGTGGTGGGAGAGAAAGGCGATCGACGGCGGGGCGGCAACGACAGCGAGGATCGTCGGCCCTCATCTTCTATTGTACATTGACCTCTCGATGGAGATCGTCGGCAGAAACACTCGATGCCAATCTTTGCAGCGATCGCGTCGATTGCCCGTAGCAGCAGTTACAAAACTTCCTAGGGGCCAGTGCTACCCTGATTATCTAAATAGCGTCGAGGGAAGCGTACCAGTAATGGGATCTGTTTGCATTGAAATCGTCGAAGGCAACCCGCAGCTGCGATCGCTGTTGGGTTGGCACTTACAGCAGGCTGGCTATGAGGTCGCGCAAGCGGCAGATATCCGTCACGGACGGTCAGTCTTTCACGATCGCCAACCGATGTTGGTGGTACTCGACTCCGATCTACCCGATGGCGATGGCATCGAATTTTGTCGGTGGCTGGCAACCCAGCAGGAAGCGGCGATTTTGATGCTGTCGGCCCGCATCGCCGAAGCGGACGTGGTGGCGGGATTGCGGGCCGGGGCCGACGACTACGTGAAAAAACCCTTCGGAATGCAGGAGTTTTTAGCGCGGGTGGAAGTTTTGGTCAGGCGATCGCGCACAGCAGCCACGCCAGCGCGGTTGGTGTTTGGCGAGCTCGAAATCGATCTCGTGCAGCGACGGGTACGCCGCAGCGAGAGTTTGATCGATTTGACCCCGCAAGAGTTTAGTCTGCTGTACGTGCTAGCGCGGGCCGAAGGTACGCCGTTGAGCCGTTCGGAACTGCTCGAGCGGGCTTGGCCCGACGCGATCGACAATCCGCGTACTATCGATACCCACGTCCTCTCCCTGCGTAAAAAGATCGAACCCGATCCGCGCAAACCGAGTTTGATCCAAACCGTTCGCAATGTCGGCTATCGGTTTAACATTGAAGTCGCCCGCGACAATCCTTTACCCATGTCCGCGATCGCCAACAACAACGGCCACAAGCGCCAGCCGGCCATGGTCGGCCGCCGTTAAGGGGATGGGGGTTTGGGGGATTAGGGAGACAAGGGGACAAGGAGAGGGGGAGAGGGGGAGAGAGGGACAAATCAATATTCATCCTTCATCCTTTCTATCCTCCTTCATCCTTCATAAATAACTGCCTGCTTCTCGGGCTACTTGCTCGGCCGGATCGGCGGCCAGTTTTTCTAGGGCCGATCGCGCTGCGTCGCCGTTGAGGTTGCCCAAGGCTTTGGCAACCCGGAAGCGCATTTGTGCGTCGTTGCTGTCAACAAATGGCAGGATTAGGTCGATGGCGCGATCGTCCCCGAGTTCGCCCAAAGCGCCAATGGCGATGATTTTTACGAGATCTTCGCCCGTTTCTAGGGCATCTTCGAGCACGGGAAAGGCGCGATCGTGCTTCATTTCTCCCAATGCCGCCACCACGCTCATCCGCACGATCCAGTCGGTGGTACTGTTGTAGAGTTGCTGCAAGTCGTCGAAGGCTTCTTTAAGCCCCAAGGCCCCCAAGGCATCGGCGGCGGCAGCCCGCACGTCTAATTCTGAATCGGTACGGACGCGATCGCGCAGCAGTTCCAACGCTGAGGCGCGATCGACCGTTCCCATAGTGGCCATTTTGCTAGCAGCCGTGTAGCGCACCCGAGGGTGTTCGTCGGTTATTACGGGTTTGAGGAGCTCGAAGGCCGCGGCCGGATCGATATTGCCCAACCGTTCGATGCCGATAATGCGATCGCCGTAGTCTTCCGATTCAATTAACGCTCGAACGTCGTCTGAGTTCATGTTTAGGTATGAGGTATGAGGTGCGAGGTACGAGGTGCGAGGGGTGAGGTACGAGGTGCGAGGTGCGAGGGGTGAGGTTGTCTTCCCCCCAAACCCCTAAACCCCCAAACCCCTAAACCCCTTGTCCGTGCCGATCGCTAGTCACTGGCAGCAGCCATGGCTCGCACGATATCGCCGCGCGTGAGAATACCGACTAAGTTGCCACTGCTGTCGAGGACGGGGAGGCGGTGAATTTTGCGCTCGTGCATGAGTTTGGCCGCTTGGCTCATGGTTTTGTCCGGGGCGATGGTGACGACGGGGCGATCGGACATGACTTCGCCGACGGTTTGCCCGAGGGCTTTGTGCAGTTCCCGTTCGTAGCGTTGGGGATTTTCTAGATAAATAACGCTGTCGAGCAGCATGATATACGGTGGCGTATCGACTCCGGTGGCTTGCCACATCAAATCGGTCTCCGAGAGCATCCCCACCAAGTCGCCTTTTTCGTTGACGACGGGCAAACCGCTAATGCGATGCTCGGCGAGCAGTTGAATGGCTGCGGAGAGGGCAGTTTCCGGTCGCACCACTAGGGGGTCGCGACTCATCAGTTCGGCTACGGTTTTAGGCATGGGTGACGGCCCTCTGCGATCGAGGTATCTGTATCCCAGTTTACCATCAAAGCGATCGCGGCCTCGATCTAGCAATCGGTTTGCTTGACAGGGCGGTCTTTTAGCTGACAATTAAATTGGATAGCGATCGCGTGGAGTAAGGAGACCGATGGATTACTATACGCTCGGCAATACCGGCTTGAAAGTCAGCCGCTTGGCCCTAGGGACGATGACCTTTGGCAACGACTGGGGTTGGGGGGCCGACGAAGCCAACGCCCGCCAACTGTTCGATGCGTATTTAGAAGCAGGGGGCAACTTCATCGATACGGCCGATCTCTATACCAACGGGAACAGCGAACGACTGTTGGGGCAGTTTGTCAAAGAAACGGGCAGCCGCGATCGCGTTGTCATCACCACCAAGTTTACCTACAATGCCGAACCGGGCAATCCCAACGCTGGCGGTAACGGGCGCAAAAATATCTTACGGGCTGTCGAAGGTTCCCTGCAACGGCTGGGTACGGATTACATTGATGTCTATATGCTGCATACCTGGGATCGGATGACTCCCGCCCAAGAGGTGATGCGTACCTTTGACGATCTGGTGCGATCGGGGAAAGTTCGCCATGTGGCCCTCTCCAACGCCCCAGCCTGGTACGTGGCGCGGGCGCAAACCCTGGCCGGGGAACGGCATTTAGAACCGATCTGCACCGTGCAACTCGAATATTCCCTGGTCGAACGTCACATTGAGTTCGAGTACGTTTCCCTGGCACAACACCTGGGAACCGGGATTATGGTTTGGTCGCCCCTCGCCAGCGGCCTGCTATCGGGTAAGTACAAACCGTCCCAAGCGGGTGTGGAAGGATCGGGTCGCCTCGCCCAACTCGCTAACAGTGGAAATCCGGCATTCGATAAGTTTACTAAGGAAAATTGGGCGATCGTCGCTGAGTTAGAAACGGTTGCCAAAGAACTCGATCGCTCCATGGCCCAAGTTGCTATCAACTGGATCGCCAATCGCCCTAGCGTAGCCTCGGTCATTATCGGTGCGACTAAATTGTATCAGTTGCAAGACAATCTCGCTGCTTTAGAATTCGAGATTCCTGCCGAGTTGCAACAGCGATTAGACGAAATTAGTCGTCCCCAAATACACTTTCCTTATACTTTCTTTGAACCGAGCACCCAAGGAATGTTTTATGGCGGTGCGACGGTTGGCAACAAACCGACGAGTTACTCCCAACCCATTGTCGTTGAAGGTAGCGGCATGGCGATCGCCACAGCTAGCGATTCGTAATACCATAAACTGATATTAATTCCACTCCCCTTGAAAAGACCTATTCAAAATATAAACTTTGTGGTATACTTGAGAAAAACCACACAAAAAGCTATGGGGACATTGTAAGCATTCAGGTTGAAGCAAGAAACCCGGTTTCTGGCCGATCGCGCCGATAAAATCCTATCCTATCCATCTTCAGTAAAGGTAACACTTTGACCGAAAAGCCATCTGTGTATATCCCATTCATCTGTGGTTGCAGTCCTTTGAGAAACCGGGTTTCTACACCCGTTGACGAGGGGACACCCGAACAGTTACCATAAGACAATGCCAAATCGCGATCGCTACCACGATGCCCTTCGCCGAGCGCTAGAAAAAGATGGATGGCTCATTGCTGACGCTCAACAATCTCTAGGTCAGTATTTTCTTTACCTTTCGGTTATCAAACGTTTGGATCCCGATCGCAAACTATACTTGGCAATTCACGAAGAAGTATATGAAGAGTTTTTTGAGGAGCCGCTTGGAGAACTAATTCTGAGCGATTACCAAGTTCCGATTATTGTCTTCGATCCCAATCTCGAGGTCATTGTCCGATGGATAGATTAGATGCTTACCGCCAACTCATCCGCACCATCCTCACCGAACATACTAAAATTCCTTACAGCCATGGCGATATTCAGTTTGAAACGGTATTCGATCGCGACAGCGATCGCTATCTGTTGATGATTTTAGGTCGATATAACAAGCGATACGAACATGGTTGTTTGATTCACATCGATATCATCGACGGCAAAATCTGGATCCAACGAGACGGGACGGAAATTGGAGTTGCCAACGAACTGGTGGAAGCTGGAGTTCCCAAAGATCGCATCGTTTTAGGGTTTAAGTCTCCCGAACGGAGAAAAGATACAGAATTTGCGGTATCGTAGAACTCTGGCGCGTCGGTCGCTGCGCTCCAATTAAAAATTAAAAATTAAAAATTAAAAAAGGGGGGAATTGTAAATGCGAGAATTGGTAAATTCTGAATTTTGAATTCCCCAAAGGGTTATCTGTATCCATGACATTCTCGGTCAATTCGTTTGATTTCTCCTCCATCTTAACCGTCGATCGCCTCGAGTCGGAAGCGCGATCGACCTTAGAAACGCGAGAACGAACCGACGAAGCACGATCGCACGCCTTGGGAATTGCCCCGGAAGCCGTTCCCGAGGCGATCGCGGCCCGGTGGGACTTGTGGCAAACGATTAAAGAATCGCCAAAGTGCGATCGTCTCGATG
>CAKZKB010000041.1 GCA_937121005.1 uncultured cyanobacterium
TTGGAGTCAACCTCAACACCGCATCTTACCAAGAACTGACAAAACTTGGACTAACCGAAGACGGCGCGAATAATGTTATCAATTACCGCCAAGAACATCTGTTTGGTAACATCACCGAGCTCCTCGAACTCGACGCGATCGACCTAGCAAGCTATCTCAATATTCGCGATCGCATTGTTGCCAGCGAACCCATTTCTATCTTGCAGCGCATGGGTTTAACAATCCGTTGGTTGGGAGTCGAACTGCTGTTACTGGCGAGCGGTTACGGCACGAATTTTAGCTTAGCACTGGGGTTAGGAATTCTCGCCTGTGCGGGGTTCGCTCTGTTATTTTGGTTTGTCGATCGCTTTTGCAACAGCATCTCGCCGCCTCAATTTCCGAGTGCAGAAATCACTTGGACGATTGGTAGTTTTCTCTTCTTTAACCTCATTGGCGGCGCGATCGTCTGGCGAACCTCTCCCTATCCGATCGCGACGATCGCCTGCGTTTTGCTGTTAGTGGTGCCCCTTCCCGCCCTTTTATTATGGCAACTGTACCGACATCCACCAACGATTCAAATTCCCGACTGTTCCTACTTCGTAGAAGACGGACGCACTCGAGAATTACGACTGACGATCGTTCGCTTGCCAACGATGGCCAGATTTGGCTTTTTTCACGACCTTTATATGCCCGTTCTCGTCAGTCGTCGCTGGAGTTGGCTTAACTATTACGACCTCAGTTTGAACAATTGGTTTAAAGTCGGCTTCAACGATATTCGCCTGCGCGATCGCCACTTACCCGGAGCCGTTTCTGCCTTAGTTTGGTATCAGTGGGCTCTCGGTTTGCTCTACATTACCCTTCTATTATGGACGCTCTCGCGTACCATTCCAGGGTTAAATCTACTACTCTATTTGAAGTAACACCGTAAGCATTCAGGTGGTATCTAGAAACCCGGTTTCTACGGCCGTTGACGATCGGACACCTGAACTGCTATAGTCGAAATAGCGCCAACCTAGAGAACGAGGGAGGAATTTAGAATTCAGCGTTCGCACTTAGCAACTGGCGGGCAATTTCGGTGAGAGTTGTTTCCACCGATCGCGGGTTCCAGCCCAATTTTTGACGGGCTTTGGTACTATCGACGCGCACGCAGCGATCGTAAACGTAATGCACTCGTTCGTTACTCAATGGTGGGTTCCAAGACAGCAAGCGACCCAAAATATCCAAGTTTCCTGCTACGAAGCGAACGACTGTTTCGGGGATTTCTTGCGGCGGCTGCATCCCACTTTCTCGCCCTAAAATCTCAAACATTTCTCGGGTTGACAAATCCCCGGCAGAAATGATAAAATGTTCGCCAGATTCGGCTTTTTCGGCTGCCAATAGCATGGCGACGACTAAATCATCCACGTGGACGATCCCGGTCATGCGCTTGCCCCCCGCCCACACTTTTAACTTACCCTGGAGGAAGTTACTTAAAACCGGGCCGAAGTGGGGATCGTCGGCTCCAAAAATGCCCGAGGGCATGACACTGATGACAGGTAAACCATTTTTGGCGAACTCGTCGGCGAGTTTTTGGGCTTCTAATTTAGTGCGATCGTAAGCCGAAGAAAACTCAGTTTGCGTTCGTTGGAATGTTTCGTCTACGACTTTTCCACCCGTATCGCCGAATACGCCGATCGTGCTGCAATAGATAACTTTTTGTACCCCCACCGCTTTAGCTGCTTCGAGTACCGATCGCGTTCCCTCTACATTTGTTCGCGTCATGGCGGCTTCGTCAACCAGACCCAATTCCACATAAGCGGCGATATGGAATACCACATCAACCCCTTGCATGGCAGTTTTTAATAAACTGCGATCGCAAATATCCCCCCGTACCAATTCGAGATCGCAATTTTTCAGGCGAGAAAGATTACTTGTAGGACGCACAAAGCCAACGACTTCATCGCCGCGATCGCGTAATGCTTTCGCTAAATGAGACCCAGTAAATCCGTTAACTCCAGTAACAAATGCTTTCATGTTGAGGTGTTGAGGTGTGAGGTCTGTAGGGGCGTTTGGTGTAGCCTACGCGCAGCGTTTATGGCATTCGCCCAGGTGTTCGGCGTGTTAAAATTATCTAAACTTGAGGAGAAAACAGCGATCGCGGGGTTAGAGACAGATCGGGAAATGTTGGAGACACAATGGTTTCTTCCTCTCGAAATACACCGACTTCGATATAAGCGCCTCGATCTAACTGCATAATTGTAACTTTTTTTGCGTGCGGATCGATAATCCAATATTCGGGAATACCCACAGCCGCATAGTCGGAACGTTTAAGATTATAGTCCCGTTGTTGGTTTTCTTTTCCCGGACTCACTACCTCAGCTACTAATTGAGGCGGTGGCATTTCCAGAGTCACTGTTAACCGCCGTTTCATTAACAAAAGATGCTGCGATCGCAAAATGACTAAATCGGGATGGCGACTCGCCGGACGAGTTCCCGGAATTTGAATTTCGCAGGTGTGAAGGACAATTTGCGATCGCGGTACAATCTGCGCGATCGCTAACTGCCAAAATAATTCAGTCGCGATCGCGTTATTTTCTGGCGACTCGGGTGGCAATTGTCGCAATACTCCGTTTCTCAGTTCGTAGCGATTATCCGTACCATCATCGTAAGCCAGGTACTCATCAAATGTGGTAAATGTTTTCGGTGTCAGGGTTGAAGTCATTTCAAAACCTTCTGAATGCCAGCGATCGCTTCAGCCGCGATCGCGTCGGGATCTTGCTGCGGCGTAACCGTTAAACGGACATCTGCCTCAGCGTAGCGCGATCGCCGTTCTTCGAGCAACAGTTGCAGCGTTCCTAGGGGATCGGGATTTTGTAACAACGGGCGAGACGTATCGGTTTTGAGGCGATCGTACAGTAACTCCGCAGGTGCGTCCAGCCAGACGATCGCCCCGTGATGCAGGTAACTCCAGTTAATGGGTTTCAAGACAATACCGCCACCCGTGGCCACCACCAAGCGGGTATGGGTCGCTACCCGTGCTAAAATTTGGGTTTCGAGATCTCGAAATTGGGCCTCGCCCTCGCTGGCAAAAATGTCCGCGATCGTCCGTCCCGTCGCCGCTTCGAGGACTTCATCGGTATCGCAAAAACCATAGCCGAGTTCTTTTGCTAAAATTTTGCCGACGGTGGTTTTACCCGCCCCCATCATCCCAATTAAGTATAGGTTCGTTCCGCTTAGAAAACTCATACTACGATTGTTTGCAATAAGGTAGCCATATTTTCCATTTTTCTTGACTTGGTAGGCTAATTTCTGTATTATCCGCTACAACGTTTTTCAAAGAAAATCGTGAAGCAATACTCGTCATGGTATGATAGACTTATGCAATTAGTATGCCATAACACCCCCTTTTAGTTAGGTATGTATTGCGTTATGGTTTGGTCTACATAAATTATGCCTTGCACAATAGATAGTTTATTATTATTATTTCTTGCCAAATAGATAGTTTATGTTTATAATGCTCGTAAGGAAGCCTAGAGCCAACAGAGCCAAGGGAAGTGGAAGTTCCCCTGGCTCCGGCAGACTTTAGACCTTGCGTGGCCCCTGTCGGTACTCGCAAAGGTCTTGGCTTTCTTGTTTTATAAGACAGTAATTGCCATGAACAATTCTAACACAAAAGCCCTTATTGGGCTAGCCTTGGCGATCGTGCTTGTTGTTCTACTCGAGCATCCGGTAGCGTCGCCCTATATGGCTCGAACGCTCATCGCATTGAATGCTATCAATGTGGTGCTCGACCTAGCCGATCGCTTCTAAAGCCACCTAGGGGAGTAGAGAAGGGAAGGATGCAAACTCACTCGCCTCCAGCCTTTCTCAATTCTCCCCTATCTTTCGGACGATCGCAAATCGGTCGCAAGAAAGAGGTACGCACCTAATAGGGGGCACTAAATTACAGATGTGGGCGAAAAATCGTTCTTTAGACTCCCAAACACCCCAAACCCCGGATCGAGGCAGATCCGGGGCTTTTTCTTGGAAATCGAGCGATCGCGGCTGAATACGGCAGCAAGACCTTCCCACTACCGTACCCCAAACGGACGATCGGGCAGAATGAGGTCGGTATCGATCGGCAAAACGGATCTCGGTTTTTGATGAGGAAGTTAGAAACAGTAACACTCGTCTCCTCTCTCCCCACCTAAAACCTAATCCCTAAAACCTAATACCTAATCCCTCACTACATCATACCCATGCCGCCCATGCCACCCATGCCGCCCATGCCGCCCATGCCGCCCATACCGCCCATATCGGGGGCTGCGGCTTCTTTTTCGGGCTTCTCGACGACGAGGGCTTCGGTGGTGAGAACCATACCCGCGATCGACCCGGCATTTTGCAACGCCGAACGCACCACCTTAGACGGATCCAGGATCCCGGCGGCGATCAGGTCTTCAAACTTGCCCGTCAAGGCATTGTAGCCGACATTGAAGTCGCTGTTGCGGACTTTCTCGACCACGATCGCCCCTTCGGTTCCGGCGTTGTGGGCAATTTGGTACAGGGGGGCTTCCAGGGCTTTGGCGACAATGCTGGCCCCGAGTTTTTCTTCCGGGTTAGACAGAGACGCTTTAAATTCCTCGACTTTGTTGGCCAAATGGATTAACGTCGTCCCCCCACCGGGAACGATGCCTTCGTCAACGGCTGCTTTGGTGGCGTTGAGGGCATCTTCGATCCGGAGTTTGCGATCGCGCAGTTCCGTTTCCGTCGCCGCCCCAACTTTAATCACTGCAACGCCGCCAGCCAGTTTGGCGATCCGTTCTTGCAGCTTTTCTTTATCGTAGTCCGAGGTGCTGCGCTCGAGTTCTTGACGCAGTTGGGCGACGCGCTTTTGGACTTCCGACTTGGTACGATCGTCCTGAGCGGCTAAGATCGTGGTGTTGTCTTTGGTGAGGGTAATTTTCTCTCCCGAGCCCAGCATATCCATAGAGACGGCATCCAGACTCAGACCCACATCCTCAGAAATCACTTGACCGCCCGTGAGAACGGCGATATCTTGGAGCATGGCTTTGCGACGATCGCCGAAACCGGGAGCTTTAATCGCCGCCACGTTGAGAACGCCTCGGGCCTTGTTGACCACCAGTGTCGCTAGGGCTTCCCCTTCCACATCTTCAGAGATAATCAGGAGAGGACGACCTTCTTGGGCGGTTTTTTCGAGTACCGACACCAAATCGGCGATCGCGCTGATTTTCTTATCGGTAATCAAAATCCGGGCGTTGTCGAACTCGACGGTCATCCGTTCCGGGTCGGTGACAAAATAGGGGGAGATGTAGCCGCGATCGATCTGCATCCCTTCGACTACATCGAGTTCGGTGGTCAGTGACTTGGACTCTTCGACGGTAATTACGCCGTCTTTGGTCACTTTTTCCATGGCTTCGGCGATGATATTGCCGATGGCTTCATCGTACCCCGCCGAAACCGTGGCCACTTGGGCGATCGCGTCTCCAGTGACCGGTTTGCTAATAGCGGCCACTTCTTTGACCAACTGGGCGATGGTTTTGTCAATTCCCCGCCGAATAGCTACGGGGTTGGCCCCGGCGGCCACGTTCTTTAACCCTTCGCGGATCAGGGCTTGGGCCAGTACCGTCGCCGTTGTTGTCCCGTCGCCAGCCACTTCTTTGGTTTGGGACGCGACTTCTTGAATCAGTTTGGCCCCGGTGTTTTCTAGGGGATCCTCCAGGTCGATCTCTTTGGCGATCGTGATCCCATCGTTAACAATATCCGGTGCGCCGAATTTTTTCTCTAGGACGACGTTGCGACCTTTGGGGCCGAGGGTGATTTTCACCGCGTCGGCCAGCGCGTCGATGCCCTTCTCGAGCGATCGTCGCGATTCTTCTTTAAACGAAACAATTTTTGCCATGTACGCCTGTAGATTCTAGCTCTCCAAATAGCGACTTTAGCACTCTGAGGGGACGAGTGCTAGTTGGGGAAACCGTACTCGCTGGGGTTGGTGGGGCGATCGAGGGGCAAGCATAGCTGCGTGGGGGACGGTGGGGGAGAGTTCTGGTGGCGATCGTCTAGATAGTCCAGAATACACTTGGCTACATATTCGGCCAGTTTCACGGGCACTGCATTAGCGATCGCCTGTTCGAGATCGGTTTTCGATCCGGTAAAAATGAAGTCTTTCGGGAAGGTTTGCAGCCAACTTCTCTCGATAGTAGTCAAAGGACGAACGCCCTCGCAAACTTGCGCCGTGTCGCCGGGATGCGATCGATAATTCTTGGGAATGGGACGGTTAACGCCGCGCACAGTCGGACTCGGTTCGTCAATACTAAAAATGGCCCGGCGGCTGTAGGTTCTTGGATGTCGGTAGTAATGTTCGATGTCGAGACTGTCTCCTAAATATTCTCTAACGGATAGTGGCGTATCGGTCAAGTTGTTTTGCAAATAGGGAGTCAAAATTTCGTCGCGATCGTGCAGATGTCCGATACAGAAAAATCGATATCGATCCTGCGGTACGCCACACAAACTGGCTCGCAGCGTCATTTCCGTCAGTCCGTAACCTGCGGACTTGAGGTGCGATCGCGCTTCTCGATACTTCTTTTTCTTGTCTGCACCTTTGACATTTTCCATTACAAACCAAGAGGGCTTTATTTGACTGACAATCTCAGCAAATCGAACGGTTAAGTTCGCCCGTCCCAAATTTTCATTGCGTTTTCCCGCACTGGAGAAATCTTGACAAGGCGGCCCAGCTAAAATAAAATCGGGATTAAATTCTGCTAGGATCTTAAAGTTGTCGGGGCAAGCTAAATCGACATTGAATGCGGGGTGTTGAAAGTTTTTGCGATAGATATTCAGGGCTTTATCCCAATTGTCGAAAGCTGCAACAATATTAAATCCTGCATTCTGGAAGCCGAGAGACAATCCCCCGCATCCACAAAATAGGTCGATCGCTGTAAAAGAAACACTAGACATTTTATTTTTCAGGAGAATAAGTCAAGGTTGTTTAATATGGCGGCATCAAATCGTCGTTCGGGGCTCAAAAACAGTTGTCCTCCACCTAAAATAATATTTTTGAGTTCCGTCTTGGGAATTCTAGGACGAATCAGTTCGTCGCATTTCATATAAGGATTCGTTCTAAGTCCTCCCAGTGCAAAGGCTTTGTCGCTTTGAGAACAATAAGACAAACTTTTGAAAATACTTTGTTCTGGCAAATATCCATACTCGCCAAAATGGTAAAGCATTCGAGTCAACCAAATTATCGACCTCGTAAATCGGGTAATGACTTCTGTTTTTCGAGCTTTTAGCTTGCGAATGTTGTCTTTTGCGGCATCAAAAAACAGTCGAGTAAAGGCAAAATTGCTCCAAACGAAAACATCCAAACAGAAGGGGCGCAGCTTAAAACTTTTACCCTCTGTTTTCCAGATCGGCTGAATGACTAAAGGTTGCTGTCGATCGAGGTTTTCTGAAAGTAGGCCATTGATGGCATCGTACATCCGATCGAGTTTAGAGATAAGATGCTCTTTTTTGCTCCAATCTCGAATATCTTCGCAGCTTTCTCTAACATATGCTAATAATTCTTGGCGATCGCTCGGAGATGAAAACTGCTCGGCAATCGTCAAAGCAAGATACGCGATCGTATCTGGACGCACGACAATTTCACATCCGTACTCGCTTTCAGATAAATGATGGGTTTGGTTGTCGGGCAAAGCCGTTAGCTTAATTTCCAAGCATCTGAGGCAAGATTTTTGATTTTTCTCCATCGTGACTAAATCAATTCTAGGTAATCGTCCTTTGATTAAAGTTCTGTAGTTAGGATAATCGCTATCAAAAGAGAAAAACAGATCTTCGGACTTTGGATCTTTGCCGAAGAGATCGACAACCTCAATTTCATCGCGATCGATGTTTAAATCGCGATCGAGCTTCAGATACAGGGGACGGATCCCCATCTCGTTCGCATAACATATCAGCGCGATCGGGAAAGAATTGTTAAACTGATTTTTACCCCAACTCGAGTTTTTCGAGAAGTCTCGGTTAGAACGTCCGTTCGAGCCGAACAATCCAGGGTTGAGACTCACATCATCCATAATAGTTTGAGTATCCGTTACAGACAAGTATTTTGGTAACATACCATGTTGTCGCGATGCAATGCAAACCACATTTCAAATAGTGCGCTCGCTCGATAACTTAAAGTGTTACACTGGGAAGCGGGCAAACGCGATCGGGAAACATCGGTAGATTTTGTGCAGTCTAGACCGATGCGATAAGGCGGCACAATTGGGAACGATCGCCAATTGTTTCCCCAGACCTGGCCCCAGATTCGGCGATCGCACCTATTTTTCGATAAGTGGAAAAGTTTTTTGCTAAACTCAACTCAGTATCGAGCCATTGCGACTGGCGACGATCGGCGTTCGGCTAACTTGTTAGGAGAAATTGACCGAACGCTGATACCCGTTTGAAGTCTAACATCCTGTCCAGCGATCGACCTCGAAGCCCATGGAACTAGAACCCGGACAGCAACACGCGCTCTCGACCTCAGAAACCGAAACCGTTCCCCCATTACCGGAGGTGCCCGAAGAAACGGAAATTACCACGCCTGCTGAGAAACCGCCGTTTAAGCGTTGGATGCTGTTTTTACCTCTGTTGTTGGTACTTGGCGGGATCGGCGCGATCGCGTTTCAACGGCTCAGCGATCCGGGCACTGAAGAAGTCTCCATGGCCGAAACGGCACGACTCCCGGTGCGGGTGGTGTCAGCCAAAACAGCCCCGATCGCGGAGTGGGTATTCGGTGACGGCTACGTTTCAGCCGTGCGCTACAAACATTTAACCTTTGAAGTGTCCGGGACGATCGAATACGTCAAACAGGTGGAGGGACGGGATCTGCGGGAAGGCGATCGCGTAGTGACCGGGGAACTGCTGGCTCGCCTCGACGATCGCCGCTTGATGGCCGACTTGCGCCAAGCCGAAGCCAGCCGCGACGAAGCCTTTGAAAATGTCGGGGCCGCGATCGCCAGCCGCCAACAGGCACAAGCCAACGTTTTGCAGTCGGAAGCCAGCATACAAGAGGCCCTGGCTGGAGTCGAGCAACAGCGAGCCGAGTTACGGCGGGCCGAAGCTGGAGTTGACCAAAGTTTGGTGCGCGTCCAACAGGCCCAGGCCCAGCTAGCGCAAATGCAAGCCGAGCTCGTGGCTCGCCAGTCCGATCTCGATACGGCCCAGTCCCAGTACGATCGCTACGATCGCCTCTACCGACAAGGAATTATCGCCGCCGCCGAACTGGATGAATATCGCAACGCTCGCGATAGCGCTCGCGCGGCGGTGGACGCGGCCCGCGCTCAAATTCAGTCGGCCCGAGACGAAATTTCGGCGGCCCAAAGCGACGTAGCCGCCTCCCGCACCCAGGTTTCGGCGGCTCAAAGTGCGATTTCTGCGGCCGAAAGTCAAGTGCAAGCGGCCCGCAGCAACGTGACAGCCATGGAAGAAGGTGTTTTCGCCTCCGACGCTCAGGTGCAAGCGGCGCGATCGGGCACCCTGGCCGCCGAAGCGCAAGTCACCCGCAGCAACGTCACCCTCGAAGATACCCAAGCCGTGGCCCCTTTTGATGGCATTATTGCCTATCTCAACATTCGCGAGGGCGACTATTGGAGCCCGCAACGCATTCGCAACCAAGACTATCAGGCGATCGTGGAAACCGTTCCCATTGTGGTCATCGACCCTTCTGCTTACGAAGTTGAGGTGGAATTGCCAGCCTTTGAGGGATCGAAAGTGGAAGTGGGACAGCGCGTGCTAGTGGTTTTAGAAAAAGATACGAGCGCTGCATCCGATCCTAACATGACCGGAGAGAAGTTAGTGGAACTCTCGGCCGCCGAGGGGACGGTGTTTTCCGTGAGTCCGTCGGTGACACCGGGAGAGCGATCGATCCGCATTACCGTGCGCGTTGATGAAGGAAACGCCAACTTGCAACATGGGGGCCGGGTGGCGGTGTGGATCGCCGTTGAGGAGCGACCGGCCGCGACGGTAGTACCCACCAATACGATCGTGTTCCGCGATCGTCAGCCCTATGTCTTTGCGGTCAACAGCGATGGTATCATCGAACAGCGATCGGTGGCGTTGGGCATTAGCGGCATTTCTCACCGCGAAATTGTCGAAGGCATCCGACCGGGTGAGTTGTTGGTGACAGAAGGAAAAAATCGCTTAGTAGACGGCACGCCTGTCGAAGCGATTGAGTAAAAATCCGAAAATTGTAGGGGCGATTCGCGAATCGCCCCTACATTCCGATCCCGATCTGTTGCATTAATTCTGGAAATTGGTATTAATTCTAACATTTACCCATGGAAATGAACGATCGCAAACCCTACTGTATTCTCTCCCTCGACGGCGGCGGCATTCGCGGCCTCGTTTCCTCTATTTTACTCGAGTATTTAGAAACACAACTGCAAGCAAAAACCAACAACCCCAACGCACTTCTTAAAGATTTCTTTCATTTTATCGCCGGAACCTCAACGGGAAGTATTATCGCCTGTGCGGTGTCTCAAGGCATTCCTACCCCTCATATTAAAAGTGTGTACCTCGATCGCGCTGAAGAAATTTTTCCGCGCAGTTGGCGATTTTGGAAAAGTTTGCTCGGCCGTTTGTTGACTGGCGGGCCGATGTTCGACGATATTGGTTTGGAACGGGTACTCAAAGATGAGGTCGGAGATCGTCCGTTCAAAGAATTATCTCGCCCCACCCTAGTCACCAGTTTTGACACCTTGAATCGCCAAGATGTTGTTTTTAAGAATACCAAACTCGCCCATCAAAATATCCCCGTTTGGCAAATTTGTCGATCGTCTTCTGCGGCCCCGGTTGCCTTTCCCGGTTTTGCCATGGGCGATCGCGATTTCTTGGCAGAATGGCAAAAAGATGGTAACAAAATTGACAGCAAAGCGAACCCTCCCGGTATTCCATTAATTGATGGCGGCGTGATTGCTAACGATCCGGCTTTGTGCGCGATCGCCGAGCGTTTGAGTTGGAATAAAAAGCCACCGGCCGAACTTTCAGGACGCGATCGACCTTGGATCGAACCCGGTTACGAGAAAGTGGAATTGCACGATATTATTGTCGCTTCTTTCGGCACGGGAGAACCGACAGTAGACGGTCTCGACATTGCGAAAGCGACGCATTGGGGGGCTGTAAAATGGGTCAATCCCCTCAATGGCGTTCCTTTGGTCGATGTTTTGTTTGAAGGGTCGATCGATTCTACCAATTATATCGCCACCAGCATTTTAACCCCCGATAACTATTTTCGCTTTCAACCTGAAATCGAGCGCAAAACGTCGGCGTTTAGTGCCAGTCAGAGCAATTTAGCACAGTTGGAGCGCAACGCTCGAGACTGTCTGGCGCGATCGGATATTCAAAAAGAACTCGATCGTCTCATCGAGATTTTAACTCGTCCCCAGCCTGTGCCTCAAACTTAACGATTTAATTCCTCGTTCCCTGGCTCCGCCGGGGAATGTTCTGCCGAGGCTCCTGCCTCGTGGTAGCATGGAGGCGGAGCCTCCGGGGTGTGTAGTGCCGCAGAGTGACGGGACGAGGAAAACACTTATCTGATGGCAAATCAATCGCTCGGGCCACCTTACTTTGAAGTTACAACACCTTTAGGGATTCGGATCCGCACAAGTTTCTCGCATTGGGAAAGGATCGTCACGTTTAAACATCCGACGATGGCAGGAAAAGAACAGGAAGTCCAAACAGCGTTACGAAACCCGATAGAAATTCGCCGCAGCAGAAGTGATTCGGATGTATACTTATACTATCAACTCGAACCGCCTTATCTCATCTGCGTTGTTGCGAGACATCTCAATGGTGAAGGATTTATTATCACTGCTTACCGTACCGATAAAATGAAAATTGGAGAATCTGTATGGACACCCTAAAAATCTACTACGATGATGTTGGCAAAACGCTAACGGTTTGGTTCGACGATCCTCAACAAGAATGTATTGTTGAAGAAACTGAATCGGAAGTTTTACTCATCAAGAACAAACAAGGACAACTTATTGGTATCGAGCGCTTAAATTGTAGCGCGATCGATCCTGAAGCATTGCACGTTGATTTCATGCGCGTCTGAAGTCCCCTAGTTCCCTGTGTTGGTGAACGATCGCGAGGACTTCCAGGATTTCTCGCAGCAATTTGATAACATAAT
>CAKZKB010000042.1 GCA_937121005.1 uncultured cyanobacterium
TAGGTCAGGCGTTTTCCCGGCTCCGATTCCAAATCGCCAATCAGGCCCCAATAGGTTGTCCAGCTTACCCCCTCCAACACCATGCAGTTGTTGGGGGCCGTTACGATTGCCGTCATCCCTTGCCCTCCGTCGTGTCCTCTTGCGAGAGGCTAAACTCTACCCCAGCGTGAAATTAATTTTACCACATCTTCCGTTAAAAAACAGAGCGATGTCCGGGATTACCAGTTAACGATCTAGACGGTATAACGGGACTTAAAGGAAAGAAAAAGCCAGTTCGGGCTATATTTGGGGCTAATTTTTGTTTAAGTCCCGCTACCTGAAGGCTTCCCTTTCTAAAATCCCCACTAACGCATTAACGACCTGTCCTAAATCTTCTGGGACGCGATAGGTATTGATATCTTGAACGACTCGTTTTGCGGCTGCGTCGTAGCGTCCGAAGCGCCAAATTTCCCCTGTTGTCACTGCGCCGTATAAGATGCGATCGCTCTTTTCGTCCGCAGACAACCACCGATCTAGGGCAATCGCTTCATCGAAGGTGTAGGCGCGATCGCGTTTGAGAATGGGAGGACGTGCCATACCTGCGTACCTTTCCCTTATTCGGGTGCGTAGCGAATGTGATACAACAACCACAATGCGGCGACCGATCCCACCCAATGAGCCACGATGCCATTCAGGTTTGCCAATAATACTAACACATCCATAGCTCGCACGGCTTCGCTCGCATCGGTTAACGTCGTTCCTGGCGGTTGCGACACGGTTTTGGCCAGTAACACTGCGGAGGTTAAGCCACAGCCAATCAAAGCAAGTAACGTCCCGATCGCGCCAACATAAACCCCCCATTTCAAAAGTCGTACCGCCTTCGACTTTTTGGGATTTGGAGTCAGCTTCGGATCGATCAAACGCTGTCCCATGCCTGCATAGCGCACGGACAAAAATGCGCCTACCAGTCCCGACAGGATCGTGAAAATTGCAAAAAAGATTCCCCAACCGATGGCTGGGTTTGCATCTTCGGCGAACTGACGGCCGGTAATGGCAAAGATGAGACACAAAACGGCAATAAATAAAGCGATCGCTTGCAGCCAAAAATCGATCCAGCCCACGCGCTGCATCTGTCTAGCTTGGTCTTTGATTTCGGGAGGAATATTTGCAGGAGTCATATCAATTTAAGATCTAAACCGCTTGCTAGGGGTAATATCAGAACCAAAACGACGAGCGTAGACTTGCGTAAACTCGGCTCCAAAGAGTAAAATTTGGGCAGAATAATAAATCCAAGCGAGTAACGCCACCAAAGATCCTGCCGCACCGTAGATCGATCCGACGCTGGTACTGCCAAAATACATGGCTAATAAGGACTTGCCGATGGTAAAGAGTAACGCCGTTAAAATGGCTCCCATCCAAACATCGCGCCAGGTGATGCGAGCATCGGGAATATATTTATAAACTAAGGCAAATAGCAAAGTGACGATCGCGAAAGAAACCCCAAAGTCGATCCCGCGCCACACGAGGCTGAGATGGGGAAGCCAACTCGATTCCCATTGCGTCAGCGTTGCCAAGACTGCACTGACAACCAACATAAAAACAACAAAAAATCCCATGCACAGAACGGCAAAGAAAGAGAACAAGCGCTTTTTGAGCATTAACTTAATACTGCCTTGCTTCGGCGCAACGTTCCAGACGCGATCGAGGGCTTCTTGCAGTTGAAAAAATACTCCCGACGCACCGAGTAGCAACACGCCTAAACTCAACCAAGAGGCAATATTTTTCAAGTCGGGACGGTTGGCATTTTCGATCGCGTTTTCAATCAGTTCGGCAGCGCTGGTACCTACGAGACCTTCAATTTGGCCGATAATTTCTCCCCGCGCCGCGTCTTCGCCAAAAATGCTCCCGGCGATCGCGATCGCGACAATCGATAGGGGGGTCAGCGAAAAAACAGTATAATAAGCAAGAGCGGCCGCCACCTGTGCGGCTTTGTCTTGCTGCCACGCTTGCAAGGTATCTTTAAATAAATCGAATACGGTCTGAATCGGCGCGAACGTTCGAGACATAAGCGAGTTTGTCCCTACTGAAAGCATACGCCTTTTAGTATATCTAACTTTTTGAACCGCTAGACTCGCCACCGGAAAAGCGAAAAGCCAACGATCGCCCTACAATAGAATGAAATCGACGCGATCCGCGCGATAGCGCACCCATCGCCCTTTGCCCATGCTGCCTGCCATCAAAGAAATCGCCACCCGACTGGCCCCGCGACTGATCGAAATTCGCCGCCACATTCACGCCCACCCGGAGTTAAGCGGCCAAGAAGTGCAAACCGCCGCTTACGTGGCGGGAGTCCTGTCTTCGTGCGGGTTGCACGTTCGCGAAGGGGTTGCCAAAACCGGAGTCATTGGCGAATTGGGAGACGGTAACGGTTCCCCCCGCTTGGCGGTACGCACCGATATGGACGCACTCCCGATCGTCGAACGCACCGACCTCGAGTTCGCCTCCAAAAATCCCGGTGTCATGCACGCTTGCGGTCACGACGTACATACCACGATCGGCCTGGGAACGGCCATGGTACTGTCGCAATTGCCCGAAGTACCGGGAAACGTGCGCTTTTTGTTCCAACCGGCCGAGGAAATCGCCCATGGGGCCAGTTGGATGGTAGCTGATGGGGCTATGGAAGACGTGGAGGCAATTTTCGGGCTGCACGTTTTCCCCTCAATTCCCGCCGGGGCGATCGGCGTGCGCTACGGGGCTTTGACGGCGGCGGCCG
>CAKZKB010000043.1 GCA_937121005.1 uncultured cyanobacterium
CGTTGGCCGGATTGGTGGTTTCGTTTTCTTCTGGTGTTTCGACAACGATCGTCGTTCCGTCATCAGGGTTCTCGGGGTCGATCGCGGTGTCTCCAGACCCGTTTTCCTCACCTAAATCGACACTGTTTGTCGGTTCGTCAGGGAAGTTAATTTCACCAATATCCGCACCCGAATTGTTGTAGGTTTGACCGCCGTTTTCGGTATTTGTGACTTCGGTCTCAGTATCGTCTTCGATCGCGTCATCGCCATTTTCGGTATCGGTTTCATTCCCCGAAGCAACGTCTCCCCCATCGCCAGCAGTTTCGCCAGCGTCAGGCGTTTGTACGGGTTGGGGGTTGACATAAGGATCGCTGTAGGCAATTAAAGCCTGTCCGACATCGCTATCTCGCCAATCTTTATCGCCGTCAATGACTTCGCTGACATGGACAGCATTTCCGGTTGCCCCACGAACTTGGAAAACAACGTCGTTGTAATCTTTATCGCTGTTTTTGTCGGCACGAACATCTTCGATGACAAACGTGCTACCATCTCCCGTAACATCGGCGACTTGTCCGAAGTGGAACTCGTCGTCGGGGTTAGCAGTGGACATGGAATAAAGCGGACGAGACGCACCTTCGATACCAGGATTGTCTACAACTTTACTGACCGAACCGTTGGGAACCAGCATGAAACCAACGCGATCGCCGGCATCGAATTCAAAGGTTTTTACCCCTCGGTAGTCTCCCGAGTTCCAGTTTTTACCTTCTCCAGCCGAACCATCGAATCGCGCACCTTCGGTCGAGTCAGAAATGGCAACGTAACCGAGTTTAGAATTGCTGTTAACTCGTGCGGCGGTTTCGGCAATAAAGTCCTCGATCGTCTCAAAGGTCAGTTCTTCTAAACCCTTCAAGCTGAAGATACCGAGATCGCCTTGATACGCACCGCCATCGTGCAGAAAATCGATGTCAACTTTTCCACTTTCTCCGACAGTCCACACGCCAGACTCGAAGTTAGGAAGCTCGAATTTATCGGTCGCTTCGTCGTCTTCTTCCTCTTCGTCAGAGTCGTCTTCCTCCTCGTCTACAATATCGTCACCTTCTTCGTCTTCAGATTCGGTGTCCGATTCGCCATCATCTAGGTTATCAGTTGCGGTGTCATCGGTTTCATCGCTGTCACCAGCAACCGTTTCCTCGCTACTGTCGTCGGTAGAATCGTCGGTTTCGCCAGCCGTTTCTTCACTGCTGTCGTCAGTATCGGCATCATCATCGTTACTATTGTCGGTGGAGTCTTCCGTTTCGTCACCGCCATCCGTACCGGCCGTTTCTTCGCTACCATCGTCGGTAGAGTTGTCGGTATCGCCAGCCGTTTCCTCGCTGTTGTCGTCAGTAGAGTCTTCGGTGTCGTCGGTGTTGTTCGTATCAGCAGCATCATCGCTGCTGTCGCCAGAGGAGTCTTCCGTCTCGTCACCTCCATCCGTACCGACGGTTTCTTCGCTACTATCGTCAGAAGAGTCTTCGGTGTCGTCGGTGTTGTCCGTATCAGCAGCATCCTCGCTACTGTCGTCGGTGGAATCTTCCGTGTCGCCAGTGGAATCTTCTTGGTTTTCTTCAGTGTTGCTGGTGTCGGAGTCTACAGTATTATCAGAAGTATCGGAATCAGCAGTATCTTCGCCGCTACTGTCTCCAGTTTCACCTTCAGCTTCACCGTCGGGATCGATAAAGTCCATTTCATCGCCGATATCGTCGTCAACAACATCATCAGCGTTGTTTTCGGAGACATCGATCGCATCGGGATCGCTGCTGTTGGCACTCTCATCTCCTCCCGTATCGGAAGAGTCGGGTTCGCTGTCACCGCCAGCGTCGTTATTATCGGTATCGTCGGGTGGGGACGGCTCGATCGCGTCGTTCCCGATATCGATGGGAGTTTCAATATCCGCATCGTCGCCATCTGTATCGACAACACCCATGGGGGTGTAGATGGGTTCGAGAATGAATGTTTCCGAGTTCGCAGTGGATTCTCTGCGAGATTGAAATCCTTTAGATTTATTCCGGGAAGAGGATTTGAAACCCAGTAGATGCAACACAGACATAATCTCTGCCTCAATGGATAATTGCAACGATCGCGGACGCAGCTAAGCTGTCCCGCTATTTTGGACATGAATGTATTCTAGCTTTTTTTCTAATGACCGTGTGTATTAATTTCTAAAGGCTTTGTAAAGCTAAAATCGTCAAGAACTCGTAGATATTTCCTATTAATAATAAGGGTTATGGAGCTTCTATCCTTCTATCAATTCAGTTTTCCGATTTTTACGGAAAACGAGCGATATCGTAACATTACTTAACATTTCTGGGGATCTCGGAGGCGATCGTCCCGGATCGCCTCTCCGTAATTACACTGAAATCCCTAAAATTACGGAGGCTCAACTTCATCAAAACTTTATAAGACAGCCTCGTTTGTAAGGCTGCTGCCAAGACTCTAGCCCGCGATCGCCCTCCCCAGGCCCCAGCAGAGGCACTTCGCGAACTGTCCCGTACTTTACCGGGGCATCATCGGTACGTCGATCGCTTTTCCGGTACGATCGTAAATATAAATATCCCACTGACCGTTCTCGCTGGTCTCGAAAGCGATGGTTTTACCGTCGGCACTGATACTGGGGTTGCGAACCTGCGATCGCAAGTTAGAAGTGAGCTTTCTTAACTGTCGAGTCGTGCGATCGTACAGATAAATATCCGATCGCCCCAGACGGCTACCCGCCAAAACAATATAGCGCCCGTCGGCGGAAATATCGGCATCGGAAACGACAAAATCGAGGGCGTTGAGGCCGGGTAATTCTATCGACGTGCGGGCGGCGAGATCGTATAAATAAATATCTTGCCTGCTGTTGCGATCGGAGGTAAAAACAATATAGTTTCCGGCAATTTCTGGCTGCATTTCCGCCGCCGGACTGTTCAAGCTGCGCCCGGAAGCATCGAAGGGGAAATTCATCAACCGCGACGGCGGCGTACAACTACTTAAAACGGCCGCGATTGCCATGGCAGCCATCTGACTTATCGATCGATTACCCATTAATACCATTTTCCGAAAATATTGTTACACTTGGGGTTGGGCAAACGCCGTTTGCCCCTACATATACAAATCTCCATCTGTTGCATTAATTCTGGAAATTGGTATAACCCTAGTTGCGTTTCTAGTCGAGCGCACGAACTGTGGAGGCTCCACCTCCATTTTACACGAGGCTGTAGGGGCGAACGGCGTTCGCCCTCCCTTGTCAGAGCTAGAAAAGTCAACGAAAGGGGGATCGGCGCAGCCATTTCCACTGTCACCTAAATGCTTGCAAACTACCTTTGTTACAAAACTCTTGTTCATTGCTCGGCTCGAATCCGGTTAAACAAATATACAATCTGGTAGGGGCAAACCCCCTGTGGTTGCCCCCTTCCCAACATCAAGATGGGGTAGGCATGGGGGCGCTACCCCTACTTATTGCTCGTTGTTGCAGTTTTTTTCCTCAACTGTTGTCGTCACCACCTCGATCGCCTCGTACCCGGCGGTAGCGAAAAGCTGGCGTACCACTGACTCAGCGCGACGGTTGGCTTCTTCTAGTATGCCGTAGCGACAGGCAGCCGTTCTGATTTCTTCGAGGGCTTCTTTTTGGGCTTTTTCCAGGAGTTGGGGGGCGGTGTCGGGGCCTAACAAACCGCGTTCGTAGTCGTAAATGCGCGATCGCTCCACATCGATTTTACTGTCGAGGAGTTGCGGTGGCGGCAAGGTGACGGCGATGGTGTTTCCAAAATTGCGATCGACACTCACTTGGCTCAAGTCTACCCCGGCTCGCACTTCCCCGTAAGCAATATACAGGAGTTGGGTGCGCCCTACCGTCCAGTCGCCCAGGCGCAAGTCGGTACGGGCGGGAACCACCGCTTCCATGGCAAAAATGGAAGTGGTCAGTTGGCTGGCTTCTTGCAGGCGGGCAATAATGACATTGGGAGGTTGCACCCGTTCGGTGACGTTCGGATCGAACGCCGCGGCCACCGCACCGAAGAAATTCGTGCCGACGCGCCAAATTCCGACTAAAATGACCAGGAGGACAATAAAAATGCTTCCTTGAGCGACAAGGAGGAGTTTTCCCCAGTCGATCGATCGCTGGGGTTCGGGGGTGCTTTCGGTGGTTTCAGTTAAATCGCTCGTTTCGGGTGAATCGTTCATATCAAGTTTAGAGTTTAGATGGCAAATGCGCTACGATTTCAGGATTAACAATAAACGATCGTTGTTCGTTGCTCGTTGTTGCGTTGTTCGTTGATAAGTTGATATGTGGAACAAACTTAAAAAGAATGCTTTGGCTCGCACGGGGGCGATCGTCCTCTTTCTATTGTACCTCTGTGCCATTTTTGCGGGGTTCGTTGCCCCTTACGATCCATACACGAC
>CAKZKB010000044.1 GCA_937121005.1 uncultured cyanobacterium
CACCCGAACCCGAAGCACAACCCGAAACACCTGCACCGACAGAGACGATCCCTCCGGTTTCCAGCGCCCCGACGACAGTGCCCGAAGCGGAAACACCCGCACCGACAGAGGTTCCGGCGGCAACACCCGAAGCCGAAGCGCAACCCGAACCCCCCGCACCGATCGAGGTTCCTGCTTCTCCAGCAGCAGGTACGGGGGACATTATTGCCACCGCCAACGCCAAACTCGAACCCCTCGATCCTCAAACCTACGCCGAAGCGATCGCCGACGTACAGCAAATTTCGTCTAACAGTCCCCAGTACGCCGAAGCGCAGCGTTTAATTACCCGTTGGAGCGACTGGATCGTGCGGATCGCTCGCACTCGTGCCTTTGGTGGCGACATTGAAGGGGCGATCGCGGCTGCTGCTTTGGTTCCTGAAAACACCCCATCTTACGAGGTGGCGCAGCGAGAAATTGCGGCTTGGCAAAACCAAGATTGACTTCGCGAAGGGTGTAGGAGACCGAAAACGACTCGATCTCAGGTCAAGCAAACAGATCGCTTAAAACCACTGAAAATCCGGGTAGCACCTTTTGGGTACTCGCTGTCGCTGTTGCGTTTTCCAAGACCAAAGTGCGATCGTCGAGTTGAATCAAGACTCGAGCGTTTTCTGGAAAAACTAACCAGACTTCCAAACAACCGGACTCCAAATATTCTCGCGCCTTGGCAAAAAGTGCTTCTGCGTAGTCGGTGGGAGAGACAATTTCAGCCACTAAAGGAGGAGAGTGCGGTAACGTGGGGCGATCGCGCGTCACGCAAGGCAGTTCGGTGTAGACTGCCCCACCTTGTTGGGACGCTTCGAGATGGTTTCCCCATAACCAAGCTAGTGTTGCTTGCAGTTTGCTGTGTTTAACGGTCGTATCGGTTTTCTCGACCCAAGCACCATCGACCCATTCTTGGCCTTCAGGTGGATCGATCGCAAACTCTTCTAATACCATTTTTCATAAAATACGTTACACTTCAAACTACATCAGCCAAGGTGCGATCGCGTTTTGTAGTAGGGGCGATTCGCGAATCGCCCCTACGTTGTATCTGTTGCACCACTATCGGAAAATGGTATAAGGGGACTTGGACGGGATTGAGGGTGGCAATCATAGCGACGTATGTTGTACTTGTTGTTTGTTCGTGGCCACAATTTCAGGTTACAACAAATCGGCCAGTTCGTAGAGTCGCCGGACGAGTGCCATAATTTTTGCCCCGTAGTCGAGATCGGCCGCCCAACGACCGCTCAACATTCCCACTAAAGGGGCAATTCCGCGATTGACAAAATCGAAGCGCGGATCGACTTTTTCTTGTACCAACGGTTCGGTACTAGCGTAGGCTTTCAGGTGTTGAATGTGAGCCATCACCCCAATTCGGGCGCTAGGAAAGCGAGCCAAACCGCCGACACCACCCAGTCCGGCAAAATTGTTGTACGAGGGTTGCAGTTCGCCGCCAAAGCGCAAATAATTGGTTTCTAGGCACATTTGGCAAAAGGCGATGTCGTAGTTAACCCCTTCGATCGTCCCTTCTTGGCGATACAAGGTGGCAATGTTGGGAAAGGCATTGAGGGCGGCAGAATTGTTCTCGCGTAAAAACAATTCCATCTGCACTTCGGTGGTGTTCCCGTGACTCATAATCCGATCGATATCGCCCGGACAAATTTTTAAACTCGAATACAAAACCACCGTGCGGTTGGGGTTGTCCCAACTGACAGAGATATTATAATCGCGCACGTCGATCGCCTTCACGTACACCACGCCCTGATAGGTAATGCGGCGCAAATCGGCTTGGGTGAGATCGATTCCCAGGCGATCGACCAAATCGACGGGGATATAAGAATTGCCGTTGACTAAAATTCCCGCTTCGGGATAAATACGATTGTTAATATTGATGCCAATTTCAGGATACGTTACCGTCGGCGGTGTGGGACTGGGGGAGGGCGAGGGAACGGGAGGGAGGGCTGTATTTCGCACCCAAGCAACCAACCCATCGGCAATTCCGGCGGCGATGTCTTGGCGGCGGTTTTGCAGCAAAAAACGGTCTTCTGGGTTGGTGAGATAGGCCACTTCCATTAACAAAGAGGCGGGGATGACATCGCGACAAAACATCAACCGCCCCGTCGCCGTCGCGGTGTCGGGTTTGACATCGCCTTGGGGATCGGCAAGTTGCGGAACCCGCCTGAGTAGGGCTTGCAACAGCAAGCGGGCATCGGCCCGGCGTTCTTCGTTGTTGGCAATGTGGTATACTGTGGCACCGCGCACGGCCGGGTTGGCGGCGGCGTTGGCGTGCAGTTCTAAAGCCACATCGCCGGGACGGGTGCGGACGTTGATCCAGGCCACAGTTTGCACGGCACTAAGATCGTCGGGGACTGACAGGACTTCCACGTTGCGCGATCGCACTTCGCTGGCGACGAGATCGCGCAGCAAAATCATTTCCTGGGCTTCGGTGGTGCCCCCGGCGATAATACCGCGATCGACCCGTCCTAATTCCTGACCGCCGTGACCTGCTGATAAAAAGATGCGTGCCATATTGTCGTGCTGTCCTGTTGCCGCGTCCGCGCTTGTGGGTGAAGCGATCTCATTTTACACGAACCGCGATCGCCCTCGAATTAACTTGACGGGAAATTTTCAATGAGATATAGTTGCGTCAGTTTTGAAGTCTTCGATCGCAAAAATTAACAATGGATTTTCACTCCACATTTTTGGCCGATACCAAAGCTCTTTTCCTGGAAGGGCGCAAAGAACACATGGGGCCTTATTTGTATAGCACTCCCGATCCTAATATTGAGGGCGATATGGCCAACGGGGAAGCCCACTATTTAGCGGTCATCAACAACCCAAGTTATTATCTTTACCGAGAAGAAGGAGAGTTGATTCAGAGCGTGGCCGACAAAATGGCCAGCTACGTTCCCCCCGAATCGAGCATTGTTGAGTTTGGCCCCGGAACCCAGCTTGCGTTTAAAATTAAAACTTTGCCTTTTTTGAAGCAGATCGACCGCTTAAAACGCTACATTCCTGTTGATTTATGCAAAACGTATCTCGACGATAGCGAGAAGATCGTGTTAGAAGTGTTTTCGGGGAAAGTATCGGTAGAGAAGATAGAAACAGATTTTATCAAAAATGTCGATCTAGTGGATCGTTTTCATAACGCAACTGTCCTCTTCAAAGGAAGCACCATTGGCAATTTAACGGCAAGTCAATGCTTGAATTTCTTGCAACGACTTCGCCAAAGCCTACCCTCCCAAGGACTTCTCATTATTGGCACGGATTCCAATCAAAATGAGGTGACACTCAGTAACGCCTACGATGACAAGATGGCTAAAATAACGGAGAGTATTTTTCACTTTATCAATCGCGATCTTCCAGTTGAAGGATTCGATCCCTACGCATTCGAGTATAAATTTCACTGGGATAAGGACAACTACTGCGTCGCCCATACTGTACTGGCAACGGAAGCACAAGACTTTACTTTAGATGGAACGCCAGTGCATATCGATCGCGGTACCCAGTTCCATATGTTGAGCTCTTACAAATATCCGGTTGAGTATTTTCAAGGCATTGCTCGTCAGGCCGGATTCAACCCTTTAGATTATTTCGTGCACGACAACCAACGGATGACCGTGCATATTTTAGCGGCTTAATAATTGCAAGAGTTCGCGACTAGACAAAGCAACCCAGGCGATCGTCTAGGTTTTTGGCGCTGTTTGGATGAGATGCGCCCAATTTAGGATAAGATATGGTGCGATCGCCTCTGCTACCCCCTTGCTATGCAACTAAGCCCCCAAGAAAAAGATAAACTCCTCATTTTTACCGCCGCCCTCCTGGCCGAACGACGCAAGGCCAAAGGGCTAAAACTCAATTATCCTGAAGCTGTAGCCTATATCTCCGCCGCCATCTTGGAGGGGGCCCGCGAAGGGCGCACCGTCGCCGAACTCATGGATTCCGGACGCGCTTTGCTGAGTGCGGATGAAGTAATGGAGGGGGTGGCGGATATGGTGGACGAAGTGCAGGTGGAAGCCACGTTTCCCGACGGGACAAAACTGGTGACGGTTCACCATCCCATCCAATAACCCCCAAACTCTATGCCGAACGGATCGCTTTCCATGGCAGAAGTTCTCAAAGTCGTGCGGCTGGTAGTGCCTTTGTTACTGGTACTGTGCGGCTTTGTGGGCGGCTATATTTTCGAGCAACGGATCCTTACCCGGCTGCGATCGATCTCTCAGCGCACGGGTTGGCAAGGGTATCAAATTTTTATTGTCTCTTTGCGGGGGATGACGCTGCTGTGGTTCGCGATCGCGGGGATTTTTGTGGCGACGCTGACCATTCCCCTCGACGATACCATTCTCTCCCCCCTCCAAAAAACTTTGCTGGCAATTTTAATCGCGTCGCTGACAGTGGTGGTGGCGCGGTTGGCGGTGGGGTTCGTGCGCCTGCACGGAGAACGCAACGATGACACTTCTCCCCTCACGTCGCTGTTTGAAAATCTCACTAAGCTGGCGATTTTCAGTTTGGGGATTCTGATTATCTTACAGTCGATCGGGGTTTCGATTACACCTTTGCTGACGGCGTTGGGGATTGGGGGTGTCTCCATTGGTTTGGCGTTGCAAAGCACGCTTTCCAATTTGTTTTCGGGGTTGAATATTATCATGTCGAAGAAGGTGCGCCCCGGAGATTACATCCAACTCGATTCGGGTGAGGCGGGTTACGTGACGGATGTGGCTTGGCGTTACACCATCGTCCGCGACATTCCGGGCAATTTGATCGTCATTCCCAACGCCCAAATTGTCTCTTCGACGTTTAAAAACTATTCCCTACCGGAACGGGAGATGTTATTGTTGTTAGAGGTGGGGGTGAGTTACGATAGCGATTTGGAGAAGGTGGAGGCGGTGACTCTGGATGTGGCGCGATCGGTGTTGCGCGATGTCGATGGCGGTTTGCCGGAGTCGGATCCGTTTATTCGCTACGAAGATTTCGGTTATTTTAGCATTAACTTTAAAGTCTATCTGAAAATTCGCGAGTTCTTCGACCATTTAGCGATTCGCCACGAGTTTATCAAGCGCTTGCACAAGCGCTACCAAACTGAAGACATTACGATTCCCTTCCCTATTCAAGGGTTTTACGTTCCCGATAAAGACAAAACCAACAGCAAACACAAAAACAAGGAGTTCGATCGTGATTCCAGGCGAAATTTTGCCATCCGAGGGGACAATTGAGTTGAATGCAGGTCGTCCGACGCTGGAGTTAGCGGTTGCCAATACGGGCGATCGCCCCATTCAAGTAGGGTCGCACTTTCACTTTTTTGAAACCAACGAAGCGCTGCGGTTCGATCGCGATCGATCCCGAGGAATGCGCCTCGACATTCCCGCCGGAACCGCCGTCCGCTTTGAACCTGGGGAAGAACGTACTGTTACTTTAGTCCCCTTTGCGGGCAGTCGCCAGATCTACGGGTTTAATGGTAAAATAAATGGAGCCTTGTAAGTCATTTCAATTAACAATGAACAATGAACAATGAACAATACCTCGGGCTGAAGCCGGAGGCTTGGATATATCGCATGGCTTTTCCTTATCCCGAATGAATTCGGGGGCTTGTATCCAGGATATGCTCGGTCATCGACAGAGATACAATTGGTAGGGGCAAATCCCGCGATCGTGTAGAACGGGGTAGGCACGGGGGCGCTACCCCTACAGGCGATTTTTTTTGAAAGAAATTTGCTCTAGGGTTGTTTTTGTGATATCTTAAATATTACAATGGGAATATTAGCTGCTCTGAGAAAAATTGGCACTATTCCCATTATTTAATAATATACATCAAAAAGTCAAACGCGATCCGTTCGTTACAAAAATTAACTCGAGGCGAAACGGGAAAACCGATCGCTCGAGCTTGGCAATTCTAGCACCATAACTGTAACGGAGATTAGAAGCGGGCGATCGCGCCTTGTACGCCAGCCGAACCCAAGAACTCTTCGAGGTTCGCGACTAAGGCTTGGTTGTCGGGTTCCGACTGTACGGCTAGGGCGAGTGCAGCTAAACCATCGTACCAGATCCCGGCTCGACCGTAAGCGTCGGCCATTTCGGCGGGGGAACCTTGAGCGTTCACATTGCCATCGTAGCGGCTAATCCAACCACCGACTAAAGGATAACCGGCCCGGATGCGATCGTCGCATTTGAGGGTAAACATCCAGCGATAGTCTTTGTCCGCTTCTAACGTGGGTGCGGAGTCGGGCACGGAAATGGCAACTAAACCGCCACCTGCGGGGACGGGAACGGTGGTTTGGAAGACGGGCATATAGTCTTCGTCTTCGAGGCTAAAATAGGCTTCCGAAGCAGTGGTTTCGGGAACGTAAACGAAAATCGTCGGGCGATCGGATACAGTATAACCGTGATTGGTGTCAGGAATGAGGGGAACGAGGGCATCGCTACCGATGGGATCTTCAGGACACAGCCCGCTTGTCCGGGAAGCCCCACCCGTGCTTTCTCGCGGGGCGGTGTCGTCGGGAGGTTGGAAACTGGAAGCCCGAACGGAGGGGGCGATCGCGGCCAGAACGACAACAGCGATGGCGGCGGCTCGCAGAACGGTGTTGAGGTAGAGCAGATTAAATAGGGACATGACTATACCGACGTACCATCGGGAACTCATCTATCTCTGTTATATATCCGACTTGGGACAGAGGTTGCGATCTGTGTCACATCGCAGCAAAAGTTTACCTAATTCTTTTTCTACGCTTCGCGATCGCTGCTCAACCTACCCAAAAATGGAGCATTTCGCTCTGGAGTCGGGGAAATTACTGAATCGCCGACAGGGAAGATTGTAGGTGTAATTCTAAGGGACGATCGTCACTGAGGGCAATTCCCGGACATTCAGAGGCGATCGCGCCCCGGACGCGATCGCGATCGGCCCACAACAGCCAGCGACTCCCACTGGGTAAATCCCGCAAACTGTTTGGATTTTGCGTCAACCAAACAATGGGTAACGACGGCGGTTTGGCCTCGTTTTTCTCTTCGTTGGGAGTGGCATCCGCTAGGGCTTCGAGTACCACTTGATGGCCGCGAATGCTGCCCGTTTTCGGACTCCAAAATTGTACCTCGACCTGGGCGCGAATGGCATAAAAATAGAGAGACGCAGCCGCGATCGCGGCTTGCTCGAAGTTTTCAGCCTCCCAGTTTTCGCCGCTATCGAGGCAAATTGCCACCTCTTGCCCGCTTGAAAAGGTCTCTAACTCTCGCACGCGCAACTCGCCGTAGCGGGCGCTGGTACGCCAGTGGATCAGGCGCGTCGGATCGCCCCAACGGTAGGGACGCAAGGCGCGAGTCAACCCTTCAGCAGAGAGTTGGGAATGGCGATCGCGACTGTCGAGTAACGGCACATTTTCCCGACCAATATTATCAATTAAAGGGCAGCGAGACAGAGGTAAAACTGTAGGATAGACGATCGCCTTGGCGGGAACTTGGCGCGATCGCCGACACCAAAACAAGCCTAACGGAGCGGCCGATCGCAATTGTACCTCGTGCCAATAATAAATGCCCCGTTGCGCCGCACTCAATTCGTACAGCCAGCGATAGGTTTGTTGGGGGTCAATATATTCTAACTTGCCGCGCGGCGGTTCTCCCAAGCGCACGGGCGAAAGATCGTAAAATTCCAGTAGGGTTTGAGGACGAGAGGAACGATTTTCGACCGTCATTTCTAGGGTGAGGCGATCGCCCGCACTCACTGGAGAAATGGGGTGGCGGCGGACGTGCAGTTGGCGCAGCGATCGCGGCGGTAAAATTGCGCCCAACAGCAAAATTACCAGACTCACGCCACTAATTAAATACAGCCAACCGGCCATAGTATTGGTGGCTGCACCGAAGAAGAACAGCGCCAAAACCAATAGCAAACCACCGCCGTAAGCCGGGGAAACCCAGTGTCGTTCCAGCCAACTGTAGAGTTTTTTGAAAAATGTTTTCATGGCTTAAGTTTCGGCAACCTCTGCGATGGTTTTCTGTTCCGTACCGTTGGTTTCCGCATTGTCTTGTCCTGGAACTTCCCCTAATGCAGCTTGCACGAACCCGACAAATAACGGATGGGGAGAATTGGGGCGAGACTCAAATTCCGGGTGAAATTGAGTGGCAATAAAAAAGGGATGGTCGCGACATTCAATAATTTCCACCAAGCGCCCGTCGGGAGACGCGCCGCTAATGGCAAATCCCGTTTCTAGAAACAGGCTGCGATAGGCATTGTTAAATTCGTAACGATGGCGGTGGCGCTCGTAAATCACCTCTTGTTGGTACAATCGGTAGGTGAGGGTTTCGCGATCGAGGCGACAGGGATACAACCCCAAACGCATGGTTCCCCCCAAATCAATAATATCTTGTTGTTCGGGCAACAAGTGCACGATC